>CANHTV010000260.1 GCA_947463285.1 Verrucomicrobiaceae bacterium
CGGCATGGACCCATCTCTCTACGCCGACTTCACCAAAGGCGCTGCCGCCCTGATGAACTCGGTCGCCAACACCCTCAAGCACACCCACGGAGCCTACGGCCCCGCCCACATGGCCTCCAAAGGCCCCATACTCGACGTCATCAAGTTGCCCGGCGAAGCCCCGCTCGGCAGCAGCGGCATCCAGATCAAATTCGAGACCGATCTCATCATCGAAGGCATCCGCCCTACCCGCATCGTTCGTGTCCGCCCCGCAAGCTGGCCTCAAGCCCAGGTCCCCCGCGAAGAATACCTCCAAGGCGACCTCGAAGAGCGCTTCCCGAGCCCCGCCATCTTCCCGAAGTATTGAGGGAGAAGTGGAGTGCTGGAGTGTTGGAGAAATGAGTCCAGCGAATCAGCAAACCACACCACATCTCATTACTCCAAGACTCCACCACTCCATGATCCGCACCGTTTTTCTCACCCCCCTCCTTCTTGGCTCTCTCGCGGCACTCCATGCTGCCGCGCCCGATCTCTCCAAGGTCACCTCGCGTGCCGACCTCAACAGCGTCATCACTGCCACGACGGATGCCGCTTTGGAACAAGCCCTCAGCGACCACGCCGATGCCATTCTCGCCGCCGCCGAGCAGCATCCGCATGTCGAGGCCGTCATCCGCACCATCGAGAGCGCACCGGGCGCTTTCACGAAGATCAATACCACGCCGGAGGCTTTGAAGAAAGCGACTGGCGGCAACGTGGCGATCTTTGACACGATCACCCAGCTCAGCACCAACATCTCGGGAGGTAAAGCACACGATCATCGCAAGGAGAACGCCGACCCCTACAACGCCGCGTTCATCGAGCACCTCGGGCACATTGCTTCGCTGGAGTCAGTGAAGCTGGAGGCTTCGGGCATCCAGGACGACTGGGTGGCCCCGCTGCTCAAGCTCAAGAAATTGAAGAGCCTCAGCGTGAGCGGCTTTGGCAGACTGGGGGATGCCAGCCTGGCCCAGCTCCAGCAACTCACCGAGTGTCCGGATCTCACGAACCTCGAGCTCGCCTATTTCGGCAAGGCCACCGATGCGGGTTGGGAAAAGCTCGCTGGCCTGAAGAACCTGGAGTCCTTCACGCCACGAGGCGCGGGGTATGCCGGCCACTTCTTCGCGAAGTTCGATGGCTGGACGAAGCTCAAGCGCATCAACTTCCACAGCAACGGCCTGGATGACGAAGGTCTCGGCTACGTGTGCGAAAAGTTCCCGAATCTCGAATTCATCAAGCTCTGGCACTCCAAGCAACTCACCGATGCCGGTGCGGAGCACTTCAAGAAGCTCAAGCACCTCAAAGGCATCGAGATCAGCTGTGCCAAAGCCACCGCAAGCCTCATGAAGCACCTGCGCGAGCTGCCGATGGAATACGTGGCCCTCGAGTATGGCGTGTGCAGTCCCGCCGCAGAAGCCATCGCCACCGTCAAAGCCATGCCGACGCTGCGCAAACTCTCGCTCGATGCCAAAGCCTTCACCGACGCCGATCTCACCGCCCTCGCAGCTGTGAGCCAAGTCCGTGAACTCTCCCTCTCGAACCTTGATTTGCCGGACAGCCGTCACCAGTCCCTGCAATCCTTCGCCCATCTCAAGACGCTCACGCTTGTCCGCTACGGCAAAGGCTATCCCGAAGAAACCCAGGCCAAACTGAAAGCACTGCTGCCGAAGGTGGACGTGAAGTTTGTGAAGTAAGATCGACTGATGCCTCACGAACGTGCCTTGGCAGGTGCGGCTCTGAGCAGCGTCCCTTGAAAGTCTGGTGCGATCGGTTCGTTTCGCGTTTCCAATGAAACGCCTTCTCTGCCTGCTCCTCCTCACACCATCGCTGCTCCTCGCGGAGCTGAAGGTGCCGCATTTCTTCAGCGATCACATGATTCTTCAGCGCGAATGTGCGGCGGCGATTTGGGGCAGGGCGGATGCGGGCGCGGCGGTTACCATTTCCTTCAAAGGAAAGTCGGCGACGGCCAAAGCGGTGGCGGATGGCAAGTGGCGGGCGCAGATCGAAACGGGCGCGGCGGATGCGAAGGGCGCGGTGCTGACGATATTGGCGGGCAAGGACAAAATCGAGATTCAGGACGTGCTGGTGGGCGAGGTGTGGTTCGCGTCCGGGCAGTCGAACATGTTTTACACGATGAATCGCTCGCCGGAGTATGCGGGGCTGATCGCGGAATCGAATCACCCGGCGCTGCGCATGTTCAATGCGCCACTGGTGACGGCGGAGGCGAATCAGGAGGACATTGAAGGCACTTGGAAGGCGGCGACGCCGGAGACGGTGCCGGATTATTCGGCGGTAGCGTTCTTCTTTGCGCGGAAGCTGCATCTGGAGCTCGGTGTGCCGGTCGGGGTGATCAAATCCGCATGGGGTGGCAAGCCTGTGGAGACGTTCACGAGTCGCGAGGCGCTGAACACGCTGCCGGGCACCAAGGCACTCGTCGATGCGATGCTGAAGGACGAGGCGAGCTACGATCAGGCCAAGGCGGACGCGGCTTATGCGTCCAAACTGGAGCCGTGGAAGGCCACGATGGCCGCAGCGAAGGGCAAATCGGACGAGGAACGCAAACGTCTACCGAAGAAGCCGGATGCGCCGAAGCGTCCGCTGCTCACCGAGGGGCGGCCGGGTGTGCTTTACGCGGCGATGATTCATCCGTTCGTCGGCTACACGATGCGCGGGGCGATATGGTATCAGGGCGAAGGCAATGCACGGCCCGGCGCGGTGCCGTATGACCAGACGCTGCCGCTCATGATCCATGACTGGCGCAAGCGCTGGAACGATGAGTTCTCGTTCTACTACGTGCAGCTCGCCAGCTATCACGCACCCTCGACGGAGCCCGGCACACCGGACTCGTGGGCTCTCACGCAGGATCGCATGCGTCTCGTGCTCGGGACGACGCCGAAAACGGGCATGGCGATCATCAACGACGTCGGTGAGGCGAATGACATCCATCCAAAGAACAAAAAAGATCCCGGCGAGCGTCTCGCCCGCTGGGCTTTGGCGAAGGACTACGGCAAGCAGCTCATTTACAGCGGCCCGCTCTTCAAGACAAGCGAGGTGAAAGATGGCGCGATCCGCCTGACCTTCGATCAAGCCGGTGAAGGCCTGAAATCACGCGATGGCGGCGCTTTGAAGCGTTTTGAGATCGCTGGAGCCGATAAGAACTGGAAATGGGCCGATGCAAAGGTGGATGGCACGGACGCCGTGATTGTGAGCAGCGCCGAAGTGAAGGCTCCCGTGGCCGTGCGCTACGCTTGGGCAGCGAATCCCGAAGGCTCGAACCTCGTGAACAGCAACGGCCTTCCCGCCTCCGTCTTCCGAACGGACGATTGGGACGATGTGGAGCTCCAAGTGGACGCCAGTGCTCAAAAAGTCGCCGAAGAGCGTCGCGCCATGGGAGTAGCGATTCGTAGCATCGCCGCTGAGAGGAACAAACATGAGCACAAGAGCCCCGAGTATCGGGCGCTGAACAAAAAATTTCAGGAACTGATGGCCAAGTATAAAGAAGGGGCGCCGAAGAAGTAGCCAGTGGAATCGTTGTCCCCTGGGTCTTGCCTGTTCTGAAACAAGGCCTAGTGTAGGGACTGTAAAACATGACTTACCCCGACCAAGCGCGCCGCATCATCCGTCTCGAAATCGAAGAGTTGGAGCGGCTGCATGAACGCGTCGGAGAAAGTTTCACGCAAGCAATCGACATGCTGCTGCAATGCCTGCAAACCCGCGGCAAGTTCATCGTCTGCGGCGTCGGTAAAAGCGGCAACATCGGCCGCAAACTGGCAGCGACACTGAACAGCACCGGGGCGACCACGGTTTGTCTGGATGTGGGCGATGCTTTGCATGGAGATCTGGGAGTGATTGATCCTGGAGATCTGGCTCTGATGCTCAGCTACAGCGGCGAGACGACGGAACTGGTTGACCTGCTGCCGCATGTGAAGCACCTAGGCATGCCGATCATCGCCATCACGGGAGGTGCGAGTTCGACCTTGGCCCGCCATGCAGACTGCGTGCTGGATGTGCAGGTGCAGCAGGAGGCCTGCCCTCTGAATTTAGCACCGACCTCCAGCACGACCGCCATGCTCGTGCTCTGTGATGCCCTGGCGATGGTGCTGCTGGATGCCCGAGGATTTAAAGCCGAAGACTTTGCCAAACTGCATCCCGGTGGATCGCTGGGCCGCGCCTTGTTGACTCGTGTCGTGGATGTAATGCGCTCAGGTGATCAGCTCGCGATGGTGGCTCCTGAGAGCAGCGTCAGCGCAGCGCTTCATGCCATGACCAAAGCCCGCAGTGGAGCCGCCATCGTGGTGGATGGCGAAGGCCGACTGCTCGGTGTTTTCACCCATGGTGACTTTGTCCGCGCCTTCCAGAAAGACCACGCCATTTCAGACTTGCCCATTTCTCAGTTCATGACGCGAAATCCGATCAGCATCCAATCCAACAAGCTCGCGGCCGAGGTGCTGGTGACTTTGGAAAAAGTGCGTGTCGATGATCTCGTGGTCCTAGATGGCGAAGGCAGGCCCGTGGGCATGGTAGATACCCAAGATCTGACGCGAATGCGTTTGGTCTGATCAAGATTCAGGCTGGCAATGGCACGCCATAAGGCAGATCTTCCGGCAGCTTAACGAACTCCGAAATGCGGGACCACAGGCCGCTGTAGTCCTTGTTCACATCGCCGGAAAGGCAGTCCGTGATTTCGGCACCAGTCTCTGGGTGCTTCATGACCACATCTTTGAAAGAGAATTGGGGATCGTAGAAGGCGTAGATCAGCTTGCGCATGTTCTCGATGCCTTGTCGCAGCTGATTGCCGTATTGAGCGAATCTAGCGGGGGAGAGATCATTGGCCGCGAGGGCTGCATGGATGGCATCTCCAGCCATGACGCCACTTTTCAATGCCAGCATGACACCGCTGCTGAAGACAGGATCGAGGAACGCAAAAGCATCACCCACTAGGAGAAGTCCTGGAGATGCACAGAACTTCGAGTGCCGTGAGTACTCGCTGGTGAGCCAGAATTCCCCAGTGCATTCACCAGTGGAGAGATGATCTTTGATCCACTGGTTTTCGCCGATCTCGCGCTCGAACATGGCCTTGGGATCTTTCACGCCATCACGCGTCAAATACTTGCCTTCAGCTACGACTCCGACGCTGACTCGATCATCGTGCAGCGGGATGTGCCAGAACCAGCCCTTGTCAGGCACAAAAGCGATCGTCGTGGCTCCTTCATCCATGCCTTCTTCTCGTTTGGTGCCCTTGTAATAGGTCCAGATGGCTACCTTGTTAAGGTAGGGATCACCGACCCGCCAGCCTTCGCGGTTGGAGGTAAAGGCTTCCTTGCCGGAGGCATCCACCACCAACTTGGCATGAAGATGCTCGATGTGCCCATCCTTGTTACGTGCTTCGACGCCGATGACTTGTCCGCTGTCGTTTTTTAGTAGCTGGGTGACAGATGTTTGCTGCCGCACTTCGGCACCTTTTTCAAGGGCGTTGTCCAGAAGCATCTGATCAAACTCCGCGCGCATGACCTGCCAGGTTTGGGCCACGGTTTCCTTGTCGTAACGAGTATGGAAATAGAAGGGCTGTGAACGGCGGCCGTCTGGCTGCACAAAGCTGACGCTGTATTTTTTGGTGAAGCAAGAGCTGCGCATTTTTGGGATCATACCCAGTCTCTCCAGCGGCCCATAGGTGAA
>CANHTV010000261.1 GCA_947463285.1 Verrucomicrobiaceae bacterium
TGAGGGTGGAGCAAATGGGGCCGACTGGTGTCGGAGCATTGGTTTAAACGAGCCACGCAGCACAACCACCTGAGCAACCTAGTTTACCAGATGGACCGCTACGCGTGCCTGGTTGGTTAAAGTCGGCGCCGAGCCCTCAAAGCCGCCCCCGAGAGGCAAAGACCAGCCCTGAAAGCACACGCACATCGAAAAAGCTGCCCGACAAAGGCTCCATCAGCCGTCCAAAGCAGGTGATGGACGACAAAAATGACTATTTTCCACTCTCCCAACCACTCTAAGAAAACACCTCCTATCCAGAGCTGCCCTTTATTGAATTGGGAAGCTCGGAAGCTACGAAAGAACTGGCCAAGCTGGGCATCGGTGTCGCCGTGGCGGCACGCTGGATCGTCCATCAGGAAATTGATGCCGGTCAGCTTGTTCCTGTCGCACTAGCGAAGGGGAAACTGAAGCGGCGCTGGGTTGTCTCGGATTTAAAAGGCCGCACTCTAAATTTACCCGAACGCACCTTTGTCGGTCTCTGTGAGGAGGATGGGCGGCGCATGAAGTGAGGTCACATTCATCTTGTGCTTTCAGCCATCGTCGTCTTTTGCTTTGATTAGCTATTCTATGATCCCACGTCTCCCCATCTCACCCAACGGCCCCTCGTTTTCTAAGCTCGTCTATGGCACCTGGCGCATTCTCGATGACGCCGAGACAGCAAACTCGGACGACTTGCTAAAACGCTTCCACAAGTGCCTCGAACTCGGCATTACGACGATCGACACGGCTGAGATCTACGGGCTTTACAAAGTGGAAGAATTCATTGGCCAGACTCTGAAGAAAGAACCTAGTCTGCGCGACAAGCTGGAGATCGTCACCAAGTGTGGCATCTACGTGCCCTGCGATTTTCATCCTGATCGTAAAACGGCTTTCTACAATGCAGACGCTACGAGGATCGTGAAGAGCACGGAAAAATCCCTGCGCCTCATGGGGATCGACCACATTGACCTGCTTCTCGTGCATCGCCCGGATTGGTTGACGAGTGCGGATGAAACTGCTGCTGGGCTGAACAAGCTGCTCAAAGATGGCAAGATCCGCGCTGCCGGTGTTTCGAACTACAATGTGCATCAATTTGAGCTGCTGAACTCACGCATGGACCAGCCGCTCGTGACCAACCAGATCGAGTTCAGCCTCCTCCACATGGACCCGATCTATGACGGCACTGGTGACCAATGCCAGCGTCTCGGCCTCAAGCCCATGGCTTGGTCGCCGCTTGGTAAAGGCGTGCTCATGGACAAGACCGATCTCGCCGCTGCTCGCATCCATGCGAAGTGCGCTGAGCTCAGTGCCAAGTATGGCAATGCCACCGTCGATCAGCTCGCCTACGCCTGGATCATGGCGCATCCAAGCCAGCCCATGCCCATCATCGGCACGAACAAGATCGACCGCCTCATCGCCACGGCGAAATCTGCTGACATCAAGCTTGAGCGTGAAGACTGGTATGCGCTCTGGACCGCGGCGAAAGGTCATGGGATTCCTTAAAATAGATCGTCGCTAAGTCACTCACTCCGCCTCAAGCCGGTAGCCGATGCCCGGCTCGTTCACGATGCGGATGCCACGATCCCCGAGTTTTTTGCGGAGATGGTTGATGTGGACGCGCAGGCCCTCGCTCGGATCGCTGGACTGGCCGGCCCAGACTTGCTTCACGATCTGGTTTTGTGTCACGATGCGGCCCGCATGCTCGGTAAGCACTTTGAGCAGCGCAAACTCGGTCGGGGTGAGTTTGAGGACTTCATCGGCGATTTGGGCCTCGTGGTGCAACAGATCGACTTTGAGCGGTCCGGCGATGATTTCGGGCGTGTGACGTGGTCCACGACGGCGCTGGATGACATTGAGCCGCGCCAAAAGCTCGGCGCTGCCAAAAGGTTTCGTTACATAGTCATCGGCCCCGATTTCGAGTGCTTGGACTTTTGTGGCCTCTTGATCGCGGACACTCAAAATAAGCACTGGTACATCGCTCCACTCACGGAGACGTCTTAGCACCTCCAGGCCGCCGAGGCCAGGCAGGCCGAGATCGAGCAAAACGACATCAGGGCGATGAAATGCGGCTTCTTGGAGGCCGTGCTGGCCTTCATTGGCCTCGCAGACCTCGTAGCCGCGAGACTCCAGCAGCATGCGCAGCAGGCGGCGCATCTGCTGCTCGTCGTCGATGATGAGGGCTTTGCTCATGATGTAGAACGAGTTTTCTAACTCGTTTTCGGGGTTTGAGGTGAATCGGAGCCGGACGGAACGAGTTGGGAAACTCGTTCTATGCGCAGCAGAAACTCCGCGCCACCTTCCGGATGATTGCGCACAGTGATGTCACCCTTCATCGCCCGCATCAAGCCGCGTGAGATGGCCAGGCCGAGTCCCGTGCCGCCCGCTGGCGCTCCGGGGGCGCGGGCAAACTTCTCAAACACTCGCTCCTCCATCTCCGGCGGCAGACCCGGGCCGTGATCATGCACGCGGATCTCCAAAGCGCTCTCTGGCGTCAATGCCGCGTGGATTTCGATCTCACTCCCCGCCGGGACGTGCTGCGTGGCATTTTGTAGCACGTTGGCGAGCGCTTGCGACAGCAGCCGGTTGTCGAGCTTGAGCAGCGGCAAGTTTTCCGCAACGATGATGCGCAGCGTATGCGGCAGAAGCTCACGCTGCAGGGGCGAGGTGGCCGAGTGGATCACATCGAGGAACTCGCACCAGTCTGGTGCTGGCTTCACCGCATCGGATTCCACGCGGGTGATCTCCAAAAAGTTCTCCACGATGCGCTGAAGCCTCCGCGTGGCCGTGTCGATTTCCGCCGCGAATGGATTGGCCGTGCCGAGGCCATCCAATGCCGTGCGGATGATCGTGATCGGCGTTTTCAGCTCGTGCGATACGCTGTCGAGCAGCGTGCGGTGAAGTCTCTCCGCCTCAGCGGCGAGCTCGGCGCGATGCTTGGCCTCCTGAAGCTGCTCGTGCTCGCGATGTGTGCGCTCCAGCGCCGATTCACGCTCGCGGAGCTGCGTGATGAGATGCCCCATGCTCAGCGCCACGACGAAGAACATGCCAAACATGATCACGTCTTCCGGTTTCTCGATGTGCAGCGTGAACCGCGGCGGGATGAAGATGAAATTCCACACGAGCGCACTCACCACACCCATCGCCAGCACCGGCCCGCGATTCCAACGCGTGCCCGCCAGCACGATGGCCAGCAGAAACACCAACGCGGAAAACGTGGACCCCGTGTAAGGCAGCAGCACCCAGCACAGCGAGGCCAGCACAAAAAGAATCGTCAGGCCACAGCTAAACTGGCCGACGACGTGCACGGGCATGCGTGTGACTGGTTCGGTTTGATTTGGTGACTTCATGACGAGCTTATATCTCCACTTGTTGCCCCAGCTCGATCACGCGCCCAACGGGAATCTGGAAATACGTCGCAGGCTGCTGGGCGAGCTTGCAGGCGAAGGAGAAGACGTGTTCGCGCCATTTGGCCATGCCGGGGGCTTTGCTGGGGATGATGATTTCGCGACCGAGGAAGAAGGTGGCCTTTTCGGGATCGACGTCGAGGTCGTGCCCGGCGCAATGGCGCAGGAGTCGCGGGACGTTGGGCTTTTGCATGAAGCCGAAGCGCCCGGTGACGCGCCAGAAGCTGTCTCCGAGCTTTTCGACCTCGACGCGGCGGCTTGGCGGCACCCAGGGTTCGTCTTCGGTGGTGAGGGTCATGAAGATGACGCGCTGATGGATGGCCTGGTAGTGCTTCAGGCTGTGCAACAGGGCCACGGGCGCGCGTCCGCTGGTGCTGGTCATGAAAATGGCGGTGCCGGGCACTTGGATGACCTTGCCGCTCGCGAGGCTTTGGATGAGCATCTCCTGCGAGATGGCGCTGCGTTCCATGGAGGCACGCACGAGCTTGCGACCGGTGGCCCAAGTGGTCATGACGATGAAGATGCCCGCGCCAACGGCGAGGGGAAACCAGCCGCCATCAAAGAACTTCACGAGGTTCGCGCTGAGGAACGCGAGCTCAATCAAACCGAACACGAGGCACAGTGGCAGTGTTTTGAGCACGCTCCATTTCCACAGATGTCGCGCGGCAAAGTAGAAAAGGATGGTGGTGATGAGCATGGTCATCGTTACCGCCACGCCATACGCGGCGGCGAGATTCGACGAGGTGCGGAAGGCGACAACGAGCGCGAGGCAGGCGAGCATAAGCACCCAGTTCACCAGTGGGATGTAGATCTGGCCGCGAGCGTGCTCAGAAGTATGACGGATGCTCAGACGCGGCAGGTAGCCGAGTTGCACGGCACTGAGCGTTAGCGAGTAGGTGCCGGTGATGAGCGCCTGCGAGGCGATCACGGTGGCGGCGGTGGCGAGCAGCACAAGTGGCAGTGTGGCCCAACTCGGGGCCATTTTGAAAAACGGCGCGTGCGCAAGCTCCGGCTGCTTCATCAACAAAGCGCCCTGGCCGAGGTAATTGAGCGCGAGGGCCGGAAACACGAGCGAGAACCAACCTCGGCGGATCGGCGAGGCACCGAAGTGACCCATGTCGGCATACAAGGCCTCGCCTCCGGTCACGGCAAGGAACACGCTGCCGAGGATGACGAAGCCCGCGTGGCCGCCTGTGGTCAAAAAGTGCCATCCATACCACGGATTGAACGCGGCGAGGATTTCCGGGCCGCGGATGAGTTGCGACACGCCGAGGGCGCCGAGGCTCACGAACCACAAACCGGTGATCGGTCCAAAAAAGCGGCCGACTTTGGCCGTGCCGAAGAACTGCACTGAAAACAGCACAATCAGGATCACGATGGTGATGCCCATGATGAGCCACTGCATGTGATGATTCCACGTCTCGGCCTCCAAAGCATCCACCGGAGCCGCGCCAAGCACTCCGCCGTCTTTGAGACCTTCCACGGCACTCAGCACCGAGATCGCGGGTGTGATGATGCCATCACCAAACAGCAGCGCTGCACCAAACAGACCCAGCAGCACGATCACGACGCGGCGCTTCGAGGTTTCACTCATTCCATGCGAAGCCAGCGCCATGAGCGAGAGCACGCCGCCTTCACCTTTGTTGTCTGCCCGCAGGATGAAGATGAGATACTTCACACAAACGAGCAGGATGAGCGACCAGAGCACCAGCGAGACGACACCGAGAATGTGCTCATGGCTGGCGGCGATGTGATGTGGGCTGTGCGGACTGAAGCACTCCTTCAGCGTGTAAATCGGCGAGGTGCCGATGTCTCCGAAGACCACGCCGAGCGCCGCGATGACGAGCGTGGTGGTGGAGAGCTTGTGGAGGCCGTGACTGTCTTGTTCCTTCATGATCCCCGTAGGCTCTGCGAGGGAACTGTGGGTGCCAGTGAAGGGGCTGTTACAGAGCGTTAAAAAAGTGTGAAGTCTTTAACCCATCACCGCGCTTTTTTTAATCCTGTCAGCGCCAGAGTGAGGCCGATGAAGGTGTGAAGCATGAGGGCAAGCATGGCTCCTGTGGGCGTGGCAAACCAGGTGCGCACAAAGTGCGTCATGGGCACGAAGACGGATGCTGTCTTGAGGGTCTCGACGCTGCCGGACCAGCCGTAGTAGGCGGTGGCGAGAGGCTGGATGAATCCGCCGATGAGTCGTGGCATGCCGAGCAGAGCTCCACAGACGAGGATGTTAAAAATGACCAGCTTCCA
>CANHTV010000262.1 GCA_947463285.1 Verrucomicrobiaceae bacterium
GGTTTCCAAGCCCGCTCTGCCGAAAGCACCGATGACTGGATCGGTCACTCCCCGCGCCCCAGAGTCCAAGACGACGGCACCTGCGGTAGCGCCTCGGAAAATCATGAGCGGCAAAGTCGTTGTCGCAGTTTTGCTCAATCTTGCGGCACTCGCCGCCTTGCTTTGTTTTTTCAGGCCGTTTGTGGATGGCGGTGGATGGCGCACTTGGTTCGCCCAGATGAATGACGTCGTGCAGGCGACAGATCCAAAAGTCAGTGAAGAAAACGTGTTCGCAGCACCTGTGGCAGAAGGCAACGGCGTTAAGGCACGCTACGTCAAGATTTCCATGGAAGGCAAGGGCATCATCAGCATGGCAGAGGTGCAGGTTTTCAGCGGCACTGAAAACATCGCTTATCAAGGAACAGCCACTCAGAGCTCTAAACAATGGGATGGTGAAGCAAAACGCGCCATCGACGGCAGCACAGATGGCATCCCCTCGGGCAACAGCCTTTCGCACACACACTTCAACGATAAAGATCCCTGGTGGCAGCTTGATCTCGGGCGTGAACACACGCTAACGACATTGGTGATTTGGAATCGCACCGCCGAAGACAAGTACATCGACAGGCTCGTCAATTTCACGGTCAGCGTGCTGGATGAGCAGCAGAATGTGCTCTGGGAAAAGAAGATCACCGAGGTGCCGAGACCGACGGTGAAACTGGTGCTGCCTGAGTAATTCCCGCATACCATCGCACAAGCGAGGCTTGGCAAAGGCTGCCGCAGCACAGAGTGTGATGAATGACATCCGCCACGCTAACCACTTGTGATCTGCCTGCTTGTTCTACGGAGCTGACGGCGTTTTTCCGTCCTCACTCGGTAGCGCTCATCGGCGCCACGGAGCGTGCAGGCAGTGTGGGCCGGGCATTGTTGGAAAATCTGGTGAGCTTCCCTGGCGAGCTTTTCCCGATCAATGCCAAGCATGAAACCGTACTCGGACGGCGCGCGTGGTCGAGTCTCACGTCAATGGGAAAAGCCGTTGATCTGGTCATCATCGCCACGCCAGCGATTCAAATGCCAGAGATTATCCGCGAGTGCGGCATCTGCGGGGTGCGTGCCGTGATCATCATCTCCGCTGGCTTCAAAGAAACAGGCGCAGAAGGCGCGAAACTGGAGCAGGCGGTTTTGGATGAAGCACGGCACTATGGCATCCGCATCGTGGGTCCCAACTGCCTCGGCCTCATGTCGCCCGCAGCTGGCCTCAACGCCACCTTTGCCACCGCGATGGCGGGGGCCGGACGTGTGGCTTTCTTGAGCCAGAGCGGTGCTCTTTGCACGGCCATTTTGGACTGGAGCTTCAGCCAGCGTGTCGGCTTTAGCGCGTTCGTTTCGGTTGGCTCCATGCTGGATGTAGGTTGGGGAGATCTGATCCATCATTTTGGTCAAGATCCAGAGACTGAGAGTATCGTCATCTACATGGAGTCCGTGGGTGATGCAGCGGGCTTCATGCAGGCTGCGAGACAGGTTTCACTACGGAAGCCCATCGTCGTCATCAAGGTCGGTCGCACAGCTGAGGCTGCGCGCGCCGCAGCCTCGCACACGGGCGCGATGACGGGCAGTGATGAGGTCCTGGACGCGGCCTTCGAGCGCGCAGGGGTGCTGCGCGTGGATACGATCGAGGAGCTTTTTGATATGGCTGAACTTCTGGCCAAACAAACTTTACCCAAAGGACCAAACCTGGCGATTGTGACCAATGCAGGCGGCCCTGGAGCACTGGCGACCGATGCCCTGGTGCGCAATGGTGCCAGGTTAGCCCATCTGCAAGCCGAGACAGTGAAGGAACTCGATGCCGCTTTGCCCAGTCACTGGAGCCACGGCAATCCCGTCGATGTACTGGGGGATGCCGATGCGGGCCGCTATGAGCAAGCCTTTGAGGCAGTGCTTGCCGATTCCGACGTGGATGGTTTGCTTGCCATCCTTACACCACAGGCCATGACCGCACCTCAGGCTGTGGCACAGAGTTTAATCAAGGCCATGGAAAATACGGCCAAGCCTGTATTGGCGAGTTGGATGGGCGGCAGTGCTGTCGCAGAGGCAAGAGAGAAATTGAATGCCGCCGGCATCGCCACCTATGACTACCCTGATGAAGCGGCCAGGGCGTTTCAGTTTATGTGGCAGCGTCAGGATCGGCTGCGCAGGCTTGAGGAGACCAATCGCCTCGCCTGCTGCTCACGACATAGCATGACTGAGGCTCAGGCCCTGATACGCCAGCTGCAATACCTAGGGCGGCTTTTGCTCAGTGAGGCGGAAGCCAAAAGCGTGCTCAAGGCGGCAGGTATCCCCGTGGTGGAAACGCACGTCGCTCGCAACGAATCTGAAGCATCCGATCACGCAGAGAGCCTGGGTTTCCCCGTAGTGCTCAAGCTGCTATCACCCACCATCACCCACAAAACCGATGTCGGCGGCGTGCGCCTTAATTTGCAAAACCGAGACGACGTGGTCGAGGCCTTTCGTCACATCCAGTCAGCCGTCAGTGACGTTGACTTTGCTGGAGTCACCGTGCAGCCGATGGTGACGCGACGGGGCAGCACGGAACTGATCCTGGGATGTTCTTACGACGCGCAGTTTGGTCCTGTGCTGCTGTTTGGTGCAGGCGGGATCTGGGTGGAGGTCATGCAGGATCGGGTCTTACTGCTCCCACCTTTGTCTCCTAAGCTTGCGCATGATCGCATCCAGCAAACACGCATCTGGCGAGCGCTTCAGGGCATTCGCGGTCAGCCACGAGCAGATCTGCAAGCCATCGCTGATGTCATGGTGAAGCTGGGCGACCTGGCTCTCGCCGTGCCGGAGATTGCAGAGATCGACATCAATCCCCTGCTGGCCAGTGAACATGGCGTGCTGGCTTTGGATGCACGCATCGTCCTGCGGCAATAGCCTGCGAAAAGTGGCCGGTGTGTGACGTAGGTTTTGATTATGTCTACAATAGCCATCGCCACTTTCGGAATGCTGCTGCTAATCGCCGCAGCATCGAGTAACGCTGCCGATGCCCCTCGCGCCTTAAGTTTCGTGCATGACATCCAGCCCATCCTTACCAAGGCCGGATGTAATGCGGGCGTTTGCCACGCGAAGGCAATCACCGGCCAGCGTGGGTTCAGGCTGTCCGTCCTCGGATTTGAGCCTGAAGAAGACTACGAAGCTATCGTGAAACAAGGCAAAGGCCGCCGCGTCTTTCCGCCGGCACCAGAGGAAAGCCTCCTGCTTACCAAAGGCGCAGCCACCGTGCCACACACTGGAGGCAAAAAACTGGAACCGGGCTCTGAAGATTACCAGACTCTCGTGCGCTGGATCTCGCAGGGCATGCCTTATGCCGCGGCCAATGAACCCAAACTGAACGAGATCGTCGTCGAACCCGCGCGTACGACCCTGAAGGTAAAATCCACCCAGCAGCTCAAAGTCACTGCCCGCTACTCGGACGGCAGCAGTCGTGATGTGACTAGGCTCGCCCTTTACGAGGCCAACGATCGCGCCATGGCTGAAGCCAGCGAGCTGGGACTCGTCAAAACCTTGGACATCCCGGGTAACGTCGCTGTCATGGTTAGATTTGGCGGCAAAGTCAGTGTTTGCAGCGTCTCGGTGCCACTCGGCGCTCCGGTAGAATCAGTACCTCCGGTTAAAAACTTCATCGATCAGCATGTGTTCGCCAATTTAAAGCAGATCGGCGTACCCCCATCACCCATCTGCGATGACTCGACCTTTCTACGCCGCATCTCGCTCGATATCGGCGGGCGTCTGCCGACCGCAGAAGAGACCAAAGCCTTCCTTGCCAGCAAAGCTGCTGACAAACGCGATCTGGCCATAGAGGCACTCCTGAGCAGTCCTGATTATGCGGATTACTTCGCGAACAAATGGACATCCTTGCTCAAAAACACCCGAGCAGACGCCGCTGATATCACCTCAAACTTCGCCTTCCACGCCTGGATGCGTGACAGCCTTCTGGCGAACACCAAGTATGATCAAATCGTGCGACAGATCCTGGCATCGACAGGCACCATCGTCTCGAATCCACCCGTCGCCTGGTACAAGCGCGTCAAAGAGCCCACGGCCCAGCTTGAAGATGTCGCCCAGCTTTTTCTCGGCGTGCGGATGCAGTGTGCCCAGTGTCACCACCACCCCTTCGAGCGGTGGACACAAGCTGAGTACTATCACCTCGCCGCCTTTTTCAGCCAGATCGGCAGAAAACCCACCGCCATCGCCGGAGAAGACCTCATTTTTCACAAACGCGGAATCGCAAAAACAGAGCATCGTAAAACACGTGTGATGCTGAAGCCCGCTGGACTTGGCGAGCCCGAACTCGATATTCCACCCGATGAAGATCCACGCCTCGCACTGGTCGATTGGATGAGCAAAAAGGACAACCCCTTCTTCGCCAAATCTCTCGTCAATCGTTACTGGAAACACTTTTTCAAACGTGGCCTCGTCGAACCCGAAGATGATCTGCGTGACACCAACCCACCGACGAATCCAGACTTGTTTGATGCCCTCGCTAAACACTTCACCGAGAGCGGCTACGATTTAAAATCCCTCGTGCGCGCCATCGTGCAAAGCCACACCTATCAGCTCAGCTCGACCCCGAATGCTCACAATGCCGTGGATCGTCAGGCCTTCTCTCACTTCTACCCCAAACGCATGGCGGCGGAGGTCCTGCTCGACAGCATCGACATGGTCACAGGTGCCAAAACCGATTTTGCTGACCTGCCTCCAGGCACACGAGCCATCTCACTGCCAGATAACAGCTATAACCGCGCATCTCCCTTTTTGAAGGTGTTTGGCCGCCCGGAAGGAGCCAGCGTTTGTGAGTGCGAGCGCGTCTCTTCCGCCAGCCTGGCTCAAAGTCTGCACCTGATGAATGCCGCCGATGTAAAGGCCAAACTCGCCGCCAGCGGAGGCAGAGCTGAAACCCTGGCCAAGGCCGAACTACCAGAACCCAAGCGCATTCGAGAGCTCTACCTAGCAGCCTATTCTCGCGAGCCGGAAGCTGATGAAGTAAGAATCGCCGAAAATCATCTCCTGAAGCCCAGAGCCGACGCCGTAGGAAAACCTCTCGATTCACAGCGTGCCAAGCGCAACGGCTACGAGGACCTCCTGTGGGCTTTGCTGAATACCAAAGAGTTTCTGTACAATCATTAAACCCAGAAGCATCCAATCTGAGCGTGTTTTTTGAGAACGCAGTGCCCGTAAAAAAAATGCGGCGGCCCTGAATAATTTTGGTGGGCTTCACATCTCATGATCTGTTCCCCAAGAAACCAAAAGTATGAAAATAAAATTAACTCTCATCGTCGTGTTGATATCATTCATGACTCTCACTCCAGAAGCAACGGCCCGATACGGCGCAATCGCCTACTCCACAGGAGATGACTCCTTTGGCGTCGTCGGACTCACTTGGAACTGGAAGACCCGCAGCAGCGCAATCTCTGGTGCCATCAGAGAGGCCCGCGACCAAAGTGACAACGGGTATCTCGATGGGTATAAGACTTATTGGTGGAGCCACAAAGGCTATAATGCAGCCGCCAGAGGTTTTTCGGATGACGACATGCATGTCAAAGTAGGCTGGTCCTACGGTTGGAGAACAGCCAGCGGCTCCATCAATGCAGCCCTCAGAA
>CANHTV010000263.1 GCA_947463285.1 Verrucomicrobiaceae bacterium
ATGGGCTGGGCGACATCGCAGTAAAGACGGGTGAGATTGATCATGGGCGTCTATCAACGCAGCCATCAGCCCTGCTTGCCTGCCGGATTTTGCGCAGTGATGAGCGCGGCTTGCAGTGCCAGACGCGCTCATAAATACCTTCAGGAAACCCTTCACTCCACCGTCACGCTCTTCGCGAGATTGCGCGGCTTGTCCACATCACAGCCACGTGCAACAGCAGTGTAATACGAGAAAAGCTGCAACGGAATCACCGTGAGCAGAGGGCTCAGATAGCTCGGGCAATCAGGCACATAGATCACATCTTCGGTTAGGCGCTCCAGCTCCGTGCGACCTTCCGTGGTGACGGCGATGACAGGGCCTTTGCGGGCGAGCACCTCTTCAATGTTGCTGACGTTCTTATCAAAGACAGCATCGTCTGGCGCAATGAAGACGCTCGGCATGTCCGGCTTCACCAGGGCGATGATGCCGTGCTTCAACTCCGCGCTCGGATGACCGCTGGCGTAGATGTAGCTGATCTCCTTCATCTTTAGCGCGCCTTCCATGGCCACGGGATAGTTTGCCTGACGCCCCATGAAGAGCATGCCTTCTGCGTTGGCATGTTTTTCGGCGATGGCCTTGATCTTGTCCGTCTGCTTCAGGATGCTGGCGATCTTGTCCGGGATGGCTTCGAGTTCATCGATCATCTCCAGACCATCCGCACTGCTGAGGTGGTGGATGCGGCCAAAAAGCATACCCAGCAGCGTGACCATCATCACCGTGGAGGTGAAGGTCTTCGTCGCAGCGACACCGATCTCTGGGCCTGCATGGATGTAGCAGCCGCCATCGCTTTCGCGGGCAATCGTGCTGCCGACGCTGTTCACGATGCCGAGACAGCGGATGCCCTTGCGCCTTGCTTCACGGAGAGCAGCAAGCGTGTCGATGGTTTCACCACTCTGACTGAAAACAAACTGCAGCGTGTTTTTATCAGCAGGAACATTGCGATAGCGGAACTCGGAGGCAATCTCGACCTCCGTCGGGATGCGTGCCAGCGTCTCGATGACATACTCACCCACCATGGCCGCATGAAAAGCGGTGCCACAGCCGCTGAGGATGATGCGATCAATGCCGCGCAACTCCTGCGGCGTCATGTTCAACCCACCGAGGATGGCCGTGCCGTCGTCGCGGGAAAGGCGACCGCGCATAGCATTGCGTAGCGATTGCGGCTGCTCAAAAATTTCCTTCAGCATGAAGTGCGGATAATCGCCCTTTTCAGCTTCATCAGCGGTGAAGGTGATGCGGCTGACCTTCACCTGCGCGGCACCACCGGCCATGCTGGCAACATCATAACGATCCGTCGTGAGACTCACCAGATCATGATCGTTGAGATAAACCACATCGCGAGTGTGGGCCACGATGGCCGAGACATCTGAGGCGAGGAAATGCTCGCCATCACCAAGGCCGACGACCAACGGACTGCCAAGACGAGCCCCAACGATGAGGCCAGGAACATCAGCGTGCATGACGGCGATGCCGTAGGTGCCTTTCACCTTGCCCAGAGCAGCCTGCAAAGCCTGACGCAGGCGCGATGGTCCATCGCTTTCATCCGAAGCCTCAAAATAACGCCCGACCAGGTGCGCCAACACCTCCGTATCGGTCTGGGATTCAAAGGTATCTCCCTGAGCCAGCAATTGATCACGCAGGGATTGATAGTTCTCGATCACGCCATTGTGGACGAGCACCAGCTTGCCACTCTGATCACGATGAGGATGCGCATTTTCATCCGTAGGGGCACCATGGGTAGCCCAGCGGGTGTGAGAGATGCCTGTTTCACCAACCGGGTTCACCTCAGCCACGGCCTCTCTCAAGTTAGCGATACGCCCCGCCTTCTTAATGATCTGAACCTCCTGGCCGCTATTCAGAAGGGCGATGCCCGCTGAGTCGTAACCGCGATATTCCAGCCTGCTCAGCCCATCCAGGAGGATCGGGCTGGCCTGCCGCTTGCCAATGTATCCAACAATGCCGCACATAGATTCTTTTATGACCGCCACATGGCGGACAGAACCCTAGACGCTAGAATCGGGCCATGCCAGCAAAAGCAGGTCTTTGTGGTAATTCGATTTCGTAGAAAAAACAAAACCCCGACAGAGAAGCATGTCTCTGTCGGGGTTTGTGGTGATTCAAAAATCGGCTCAGGCCAGCTCAGCAAGCTTGGCTTTGATGGCGACAAAGTTTGGTAGGTCGCCGGGGCTTTCCAAAGCTTCGGCGTACTGGATCACGCCAGCTTTGTCGATGATGAAGGCGGAGCGCTTTGGCACACCACCCATGATCAAATTTTTTGCAGGCAGGAAGGCCTCATAAGCCACGCCATAAGCCTCCGTGATCTTGTGATCATAGTCACTCAGTAGCTGCAGTGTGATGCCTTCTTTCTCAGCCCAGGCTTTTTGTGCAAAGGGATTGTCACCGCTGATGCCAACAACCTTGGCATTCAGAGCCGTGTATTCATTAATGCCATTGGAGATCTCGCAAAACTCCTGGGTGCAGACGCCGGTGAAAGCCATGGGCACGAACAAGAGCAGAATGTTTATCTGACCGATGTGTTCGGACAGCTTGAAAAGCTCGGGGCCATTGGCGCCGAGGGTGGTGACGGTAAAATCAGGTGCGGTAGTGCCAACAGAGAGTGCCATAAGTGTGATGATTGTGGTTCAGTAGCCGCCTATTGCGGCGTGCCCATGAAAGATGTCTTTTCAGATAGGTCAATGCTGGTTTGTAATCTTCCTGACTGTATCAGCTACTCCAAGATGAATATGAAAACCCTCTATCTTAGTGCCTGCATCGCACTCACCGTCCTGCTCACGGCCTGCCCGGAGACACATGTGGCAGACGATTTTGGTTCTGCCGCCGTGACGCTGAAAACCGCTGAATGGGAAGGCCTCTGGCATCCCGCCGAGCATGACGATGAAGTCTTCATCTTTCGTATCCGCGATGCGGAAAAAGGCTTGCTTGAACTCCAGGAGGTCTCCCCCAAGGACAAAGCCAAGAAGCCCGAGTTCTTCACCCTCGCCCTCCGTGAGACTGGTGCCAAGGCCGAGTCGAAACTTCTCTTCGCCATCCTCAAAGACAGTGCTAAAACCGAAAACGGCACCCTACATTTGCTCCGTCGCTCCGACCACAATGCCTTCCTCCTTTGGGCCATCAATCAAGACGCTGTTACCGCTGCCCTGAAGTCCGGCGAACTCCAAGGCACCTCCAAACCTGACAAAGACGGCCCGCACCACACCCTCGCCACCGATCCAGCGAACTACCCCAAGCTGCTCGATCCCAAGTTCTGGAAGTGGACCGAACCCTCCGTGATGGTGAGAAGCAAGCGTCCTAGATGATAGCCTTTCAGGGACGTTAAACTCCAAGTCCTCCGAGGCGACATCACCAAGCTCGATATCGATGCCATCGCGAATACGGTGATTAGCTCATTGAGGTGTGCTGGTGGCATGGCTGGGGCGATTCATCCGGCTGCCGAACTGGCATGGGGATGAGAATGGGGAGCCGGGGGGCTGCGTGCTTGTTACTAAAACTCGTAGGCGCCTCGTTTGATGGTGCTGTGGCAATGCCTTGAGGGGCGAACGTAAACTCACTCTACCGTGCTGACATCCAGCTTCACGAAATCGAGTAGCTCCTCGCTATTCATGTCGGTGAGGAGTTTTTCGGCGCCGGAACCATCGCCGATGAGGTCTTTTGCGAGGGACATCTTTTCGTCGATGAGGGCGTCAATGCGTTGTTCGATGGTGCCTTGGCAGACGAATTTGTGCACAATGACGTTCTGCTTTTGGCCGATGCGGAAGGCGCGGTCGGTGGCCTGGTTTTCGACGGCAGGGTTCCACCAGCGGTCGAAGTGAATGACGTGACTGGCGGCGGTGAGGTTGAGGCCGGTGCCGCCCGCTTTGACGCTGATGACCATGAATGGCGGCCCGCCGGGCTGCTGGAAGGCTTCGACGAGTTGGGGGCGCTTTTTCACGCTGGTGCCGCCGTGCAGGATGAGGCCTTCGCGGCCGAAAACGGTGCTCAGGTAGCGGGCGAGCGGATCGCAGGTTTCCTGGAACTGCGTGAAAATGAGAGCGCGCTCGCGTTTCTCGGCAAGTTCGCCGCAGATCTCGGCGAGGCGGGCGAACTTGCCGCTGTCGGCAGGAGCCCATGCGCCATCGCCGTTCCAGTGGCTGGGGTGGTTGCAGACTTGCTTGAACTTGAGCAGGAAGCCGAGCACGAGGCCCTGGCGCTTAATGGGCTCCATCTCTTTGTCGGCGAGCATCTTGGCGAGTTGATCGACGAGCTTCGCATAAATCGTCGCCTGGCGTTTGGTGAGGCCGCAGAAGGCCTTCAGCTCGATCTTGTCCGGCAGATCGCTGATGATGCGGCGATCCGTTTTCATTCGGCGCAGGATGTAAGGCCGCACGAGCCGCCGCAGAGGCGCGTAGCCTTCGCTGGACTTGGCGCAGCGCTTCACGGCATCGGTAAAGGCTGCGCTGCCGCCGAGCAGGCCGGGATTGAGGAAATTGAAGAGGCTCCAAAGATCGCCGGGGCGGTTCTCGATTGGTGTGCCAGTCAAAGCGATGCGCACTGTTGCCTGCAAGGCCTTCACCGCCTTTGCGGAGCCGCTACCGCTGTTTTTGATGGCCTGCGCTTCATCGAGGATGACCATGCTCCAGGGATGAATCTGCCAGGACTCCGTGCGCTGGAAAAACTGGTAGGTCGTGAGCATCACATCGTAGCCGCGTAGAGCCTCGGCGGGATGCTGAACGGCGAGATCGAGCTGCTCGCGGGAGGTCTGGGAAGGATGCGCGATGAAGAGTCGCAGATCAGGCGCGAATTTCGCGACTTCGGCCTTCCAGTTTCCAACGAGTGAGGCGGGAACGATGAGCAATGACGGAGCGCGGACGCCCTCGTCCGCCTTCTTTGCCAATAATAATGCAATGACCTGCACCGTCTTCCCGAGACCCATGTCATCGGCGAGGCAGGCACCGAGGCCGAGTTGCGTCATGAACTTCAACCACGCGAAACCTTGTCGCTGATAGGGACGCAACGTAGCACGCAGATTTTCGGGCGGAGAGGCTTCTTCGGGGTTTTGGAGCTTTTGAAGCACTTCGGCGAGTTTTTCGCCTGCGATGAGGGTGCTCCACTCAGGCACGAATTCGGCCACTTCGCCTTCCGCAGCCGTTTTGGCCTCACCGAAGCCTGCGAGTAGCCGCATGCCGTCGAGAAAGCCGATGCCGCTCTCGCCGGTGGCGTTTTGCACGCGTTTCCAGTGCGCCATGACCTGCTGCAGTTTTTCGCCATCGACCTCGATCCACTTGCCACGTAGCGAAACGAGCCCGGTGTCGGCGCTGAGCAGCTTTTCGAGCTCCGCGGGCGTCAGCGGTTCGCCATCGAGGCTCTGCTCGATCTTGAAGCTGAGCAGTGTGCCGGCATGCAGAGAGGTCTTTTTCGGCGCTTCAATGGTGACCGCAACGGTCGGGCGCGAAGTCTTGCCAGCTTTCCACCAGTCCGGCAGCTTCATGATGATGCCGCATTCTTGAAACACGGCTGTCTCGCGCAGCACGCGGTAAGCCTCCTGCGGCGACATCGCCATCGGTTGGAAGAGTCGCTTTGATTCGAGC
>CANHTV010000264.1 GCA_947463285.1 Verrucomicrobiaceae bacterium
CGGCCCAGCGGCGCATGTAAGGATCGTTGGAGGTGATTGGAAGCTCTTTGACGGCTCCGAGCGCATCAAGGGACCATAGTGACTCCAGTGACCCAAGTGACTGGGAGAGTTTGGGGGCGAGTTCTTGGAGGTTCCGCCAACCAATTTCCAGCACCGCCTGCTTTCGAAACCACTCATTCGAATGGCTCAGATAGCCGAGGAGCTCCTCGCCACTAGCCTTGCTCAAATCAAACGGCTTCAGCTTCGGCGCACCACTCGCGGGACGCACGCGGTAGATGCGTCCGCTGGTTTTGTGCCAGTCATCGACGGGGCTGACGTGGCTGAGGCGCGTGTCATACCAGTCGGCCATGTAGAAGCCGCCATCGGGGCCGACGCCGGCCCACACGGGGCGGAACCAGCGGTCGGTGGTGGTCATGAGCTGTTCTTCGTCCTTGGTGCGGAAGGTGGAGCCGTCAGGGAGACGCTCGCTGACATAGACAAGGTTGTGCAGGGCATTCGGCGCGATGATCTTGCCTTCGTAGGCGCTGCCCAGCAGGCCGCCCTCATAGACGGTGAAGGCTTGGGGGAAGCGTTTGTTATCTCCCTCATGTTTCATGTGCTCGAACCAGCCAAAGGCATACGGATTGGTGAGCGGGCCGTGTTTGCCCCAGCCTTTGATGCCGTAGCTACCCTGTTCGTAGTGCATGCCGCGAGTGGCACCATTCGTGCCGGAAAAGACGCGACCTTTGCTATCGAAGTCGAGGCTGAAGGTGTTCCCGCCGCCTTCGGCGTAAATTTCGAAGGTCTTCTTTTTCGGATGGTAACGCCAGATGCACTGGCCTTCCCATTTCACATTCTTCGTGTTCGCACTGCTGACGTTGCCGGTGGTGGTGCTGCCGTTCGCGCCGTAAAGCCAGCCATCCATGCCCCATTGCAGGCTGGTGGCGACGCTGTGCGTGTCCTCCAAACCAAAGCCGCTGAGTTCGACCTCGGGATCGCCATCCGGTTTGGCATCAAAATCGGCGTCAGGATAGCTAAGCAGGTAAGGCGGATTCAGCACCCAGATGCGGCCCATGCCATGCAGCGCGGCGCTGGCAATGTTCAGGCCGGTGATGACGTCTTCGTGCTTATCAAAAAAGCCGTCGCCGTCGGTGTCCTCGAAGACAGTGATCTTGTCCGCGCCTTTTTCGCCACGCGGCGGCGGCAGCGGCACTTTGTCGAACTTCGCACGGAGGTGCTGATCGTAGCTGACGATCTTCAAGCCAGCGGGAAACTGGTATTGACGATACATGGTGACCCACATGCGGCCTTTCGAGTCCCAGCTCACATAAAGCGGCTGCTCGACGACCGATTCGGAGGCCATGAGGTCGATGGCGACATCGCTGCGCAGTTTGAATTTCTTCACCGCCTCCGCCGCGGGCGTGGGCGGTGTGTCGTCACGCATCACACCGCGTCCGGGGCGGGTTTCCATGATCTTTTTGACAGCTTCATTGCCGGCAACAGCGTCAGGCTGGACGTTTTGGGCATGGATGGAGCCGAGAGCGGAGAGCAAAGGGCAGAGAGTCAGCAGGAGGCTTCGCATGGGGATTCCTGTTATACACGCGGCGTGGCTGATTCCTGCCAGAGCTTGTCACGGGATACGATATTCCTGTGATAGCAAAGGCACCGGAGCTTGCATTTAGCAGGCAATCCTCGTTTTCTGAATTTTCCATCGTGCCCACATCCACCATTTCCCCTTCACATCCCTGCCCTCGCTGGTTTTGGCCGCACCTACTCAGCCTAGAGGCTCCTATCATGGCCATGGCGTGGTGTGCAGCCCTCGCTCGTCTGCATGATGCCAAACTGATGCCAGGTGTGTTGATTGGTCTTGGGCTCAGCGTGTGGTGTTTTTATGTGTTGGATCGTTTTTTGGACCCTTGTTCAGGTCGTGGCCAACTGATCGAGGCACGTCAGGACTTTTTGCTACGTTGGCAAGTCGCGCTGATCCCGCTCATCATCGTCGGTTTGGGTATCTTGGCTTGGCTGGCACTCTGGATCGTTCCTCAAGGGCTGATGTGGGAGTGCCTTGGGCTGGCTATTTTGATGCTGCTTTATCTGGCCGTCATTCATTCAGGTGGCAGCCAATGGTTTCATCAACTGCTGCTGCCACTCACCAGCCTTCCGGCGCTTTTCATGACGCATTATTGGCCGCTATCACCAGCTTTTCAGGTTTTGGCCATGGCTCTGATGTTGATACTGCTGGTCATGAATTTCTTCAGCCACCTGCGTCAGCAGATGAGTTCGGTGATGGTGAAGGATGTCATGGGCGGAATGCTGTTTGCCCTTGGCTGCAACGCCTGGACACGATTTTCTCAAGCCAGTGGAGAGGGGCTGGCTTCGACGCTGGAGCTTTGGCTGCTGGGCTGCCTGTTCATCGGGAACCTGACCGGCCTGTCTTCGCGCGAAGTTCAGGGGCGATGGCTGGCCCTTGGGCTTGGCTCAGTAGCGGGTGTGATGGCTTTGTGCATGACCCAGTCCTTGCCTGCTTCTTTGTGGGTCGTGGCGGAGGCTTCAGGCATCGGGCTTTTACTCATGCTCTTGCTGATGGGAAAGCGCCGGTCCAGCTCAGCTGAAGCGTACCGTGTTTGGATCGACCTAGCCGTCTTAGCGCCTGCTCTCCACCTTTGGATCAGGGCCTAAAAAAAAAGGCCGGAGCGCTTTCACGCTCCGGCCCCTGTTAGTTCAGGATCTAGCCTGACAAATTTTAGTGTTCGTAACCCGCTTCACCGTGATCAGAGAGATCGAGACCGATGGACTCATCTTCTGGAGTAGGGCGAAGACCAACGATCAGCTTGACGATAATCGTGATGATCACAGTAGCGATCACGCTAAGCACGATCGTGAGGAGACAAGCTTTAAGTTGGTTCATCAAGATACCGCCTTGACCACCAGCATCGACGATCAGCTTGGCCATGTCTTTGTTCACGTAAGCGTTCACGGTGGTAAGGTTAGCATTGACGCTGTTGTTGGCGAAGATCCCAGTCACGAGAGCACCCATCGTACCACCGACACCGTGGATACCGAAGGTATCCAGAGCATCATCGTAGCCGAGCTTACCTTTAAGGAAGACCACAGCGAAGTATGGAACCACAGCAGCAAGAACACCGATGATCATGGCAGCCTTGGCATCGACGAAACCAGCGGCAGGAGTAATGACGACCAGACCAGCGACAGCGCCAGAGCAGAAACCAAGGATGGAAGGTTTGCCTTTGTGGATTTTTTCCACAAGACCCCAGACGAAGCAAGCCGTAGCAGCAGCAAGCGTCGTGGTCATGAAGGCATTAGCGGCGAGACCGTCAGCTGCAAGAGCGGAACCTGCATTGAAACCATACCAGCCGACCCAGAGCATACCGGTTCCTACCATGACGAGCACCATGCTGTGTGGGGACATTTTTTCCTTCCCAAAACCCTGGCGTTTCCCGAGCATGATACACAGAACGAGAGCGGACCAACCGGAAGACATGTGAACCACAGTGCCACCAGCGAAGTCGATGGCAGGAAGGCCGGAAGCGCTGTTCCAGACGCCATTCATGAGACCGTCGAAGCCCCAAACCATGTGGGCGAGAGGGAAGTAAACGATGAACATCCAAATCGCCACGAAAAGCATCACGGCAGAGAACTTCATGCGTTCAGCGATGGCACCGACGATCAGCGCCGGGGTGATGATCGCAAACATGAGCTGATACATGGAGAACACGGACTGACTTGGCCAGCCAGCATAGTTGGTGTTCGGAGCCGCGCCGACGCCTTCCAAGAAGAAATACTTGAAGCTACCGAGGTACGGTGCCCAAGAAGGTGCACCTTCAGCAGGATGCTCACCGAAGACGAAAGAGTAACCCACGAAATACCAGAGGATGGTGACGAGACCTGCGATGCCGAGGCATTGAGCAAGCACGCTAAGCACGTTCTTCGAGCGGACAAGACCACCATAGAAAAGAGCCAGACCTGGCAGTGTCATGAACAACACCAGAGCAGCACAAATCATGAGGAAACCGTTGTGACCTGGACCCGAGAGATTGGCTAGCTTACCATCGGCAGCAGGAGCCATGTTGTTGAAGTACTGCTCCACATCTGCGATTCGCTTTTCCAGATCCGCCGTTGTTGGGGCGGCAGGGGCTGCTTCAGCAGGAGCTGGCGCAGCGGCAGTAGCCGAGGCGGCAGCGGGGGCAGGTGCCGCCGCATCTTGAGCCCAGGATGAACTGGAGCAGAATGCAATGGCAGTGGTGGCGACGACCGCAGCGGAGAGAAGGCTGCGCCAGATTCGAGTGTGGTTGTTTTTAAGCATAGAATGCGATGTGGAATTGGCTCCGATGAATGACTAAGCACCCCCCGTGCCAAGTTTTGCCCCGTTTTCCCCCAAGGGCTCCCAACACACCGCCTGAACACACTGGAAACCTTCTAAGTAAAGGCTTGCAGCTCGATCATAGCTTTTTCCAAAGCAGCGCCAGAAACAGCGGAAACTCTTTGCGCGCCCGATTTTCCGCACGCGCTCGCGTCCCAGGTTGACTCTCCTTGTGGGAATACCATTCACCCAGACCTGACATAACCAAACCTGCGGCAAAACCGGCCTTTGTCAGCGTCTCCATGCTGCGATGAAAGGACACGGTGCTTTCGCTATCGGCCTTGCCTGGATGCATCACGATGGGAATGCCCAAGGTGCTGCTGTAGGCATCGACACGACGATACTGGATCTTTCGGTCATCTTCAAAACCCCAACTCGTCTGCCGAGGAATTCGGAAAGAAGGATGGTTCAGCACCCACAACATCCGCCCACCGGGCTTTAAAACACTGGCCACGGACGCGCATACCGTTTCCAGATGCTCCATGTTTTGCAGACAGAGAATGGCGGATGCGGCATCAAACTCACCCATGCCGGATAAATCAGCAGCATCACGATCAAAGTAACGAATCGGCGTCCGGCTGCGATAAGTCTGCGCTTTGGCGATCAATGTCGGTGCCGCATCCACTCCCGTCACCTGAGCGCCAAGATCAGCCATCGCGCGGGAAAAAACCCCCTGCCCGCAACCGAGATCAAGGACTCGCTCGCCACGTTGTGGAGCCAGCAAATCCAAAGCATTAGGGATCACCACGGCCTGATACAGCTCCGAGCCACGCTCGCCCAAAATACGGTCATACCAATCTGCCGACTTTTCCCAAGACGTCCCCCCCTGACTGCGATCCTGCCCAGAACGCGAGGGCCTATCTGCGGACCTGTCAGAAGGCCGCTGCGGAGAAAAGCGTGATGGCGTGCGTGAGCCTGTGGGTTTGCGTGGACGATCTGGATACATCCCGTCTCTATGCCCCAACACCACGCGCTCTGCTACTGCGGATTGAAACCAGGCACAGCCCTGCTTGAACACTCTATAGAAGCAGTAGATGCCAAAGAAATCTCTGGCGTGGTTGCTTGGCCCCTGTTAGTTCCCCAATATCGCTCCGTGATGCAACGCTCGGACCGTTTTTACCCTCCAACTAAGGCATGTCTTCACTCCAGGCCATTCGCGACGCACTCCAGCAGTCTCCTGACAATATTTCCCTGCTTCTTCTCTACAGCCGTGCCTGCCTTGAGCAGCTCCAGCTGGATGAAGCCCGCGA
>CANHTV010000265.1 GCA_947463285.1 Verrucomicrobiaceae bacterium
ACCTCACGGCTGCCTCGCCCTTCGGGCAACCTGCGGCTGGCTATCTCGCTCCGCTCGGATCACGCAGCAGTTTGATCTCGATCTGCTGGGCTTTATTCTCTGCACGCAGAGCCGCTGTTCTCTTCAGTGAGTCGGGCTTCCAGCGGTGTCATCATGATGGCACAATGAAGAGCAAGAGGTGTACCAACTTTCTGTTACCTCGATCTCAAGCTGAGACTTTTTTCAAGCCTGCTCATACCACGGACGCATCTCCGCACGATGCATGTCGATGCCATCGGTGAGCATCGCCAAAGTCTCCGTTGCAGCCGCATCTGTGTCTGCTTTGCATCCGCCACACTCGGCCAGCAGAAGGCGCCCTTTTCCAAGCGCTTCGTCATCAACCAGAGACTCGAGCCATCAAAGTAAAGCACCATCAGCCGCGTATGCCGCTTATTGGTAAACACAAAAAGCGCACCACTCGTCACATCAGCCTTGAGCTTCTCACTCACTGCCGCGCACAGGCCCTTGAAGCCCGCTCGCCTGTCGATGGATCAAGCGGCAGGAAGATTTGCAGACTGCCAGTGAAGCTAAGCATCGCAATGTGATGAGGCCAAGGATTCGATCAGCCGAGCAACCAACACAGCTTGGCGCTCATCGGTCACCTCCAGCGAATCACCACCAGGCAAGCGCACGAACAAAACGGAAGAGGCAGACGCAGGAGCAGCCACCTGCACGAAGCGAGTTGGCGAAGGGCTCGCAGCCTTAGACGAGCCGCGCTTTTGCGTCAGCCCTTGAGCATGCAGCCAGTTCCAGAAGGTATAGGGGGCGATACCTGCCATTTTGGCAAAAGCCGTGGCAAAAAGCCCGCTACGCTGAGACTCCGCAATGGCCGCTACCCTTGACTCAGTCGTTCTTTGCACACGTCCCAGATCATCCCTTTTTATAATCGTGAGTTGGTTATCCATAACGTGGGACACCCCTGCCTCCCCACGCCTCCCGTTCCAAGCACGTCCCTAGGGTCGTTGGGGTGTCGGTTAGGCTGCACTTCATCATAGATTTCCACCTTGCGCCCAATGGCAGCTGGCATCTTGGCAGTGACGCCGCGTGTGGCGAAACCTTTGGAGGTGACCAAAAGCACATTGCTAGAAGCTGGCAAAATCTTAGCCAGCGATTCAAGGTAGTGACAGCGACCTGTGATTTGGACGGGATTATAAAATGACCAGTTTGCAGGAACACTCAGATGATTTAAACGATTCTTGAGGTCTTCAAAGCTTACGTGCAAACATGACCACTTCACGACCAAGGCCAAGTCCGGCCAGCTTCTGATACAGCTGACGCTTCAGTTCCCCATAGCCAGCACGTTGCATGTTGAGCTCAAAAAGCTTTCGCTTGCCATGACAAGTTCTGCCCAGTTTGTCATCGCCGACATAGAGATCCCCCATCAACAAGAACAACTCGATGGGAAAGGTAGACTCCTGATGCACGACCTCATATCCGCAACGAGCGAGCAGATCAGCCAATGAAGCATGATCAAAGTAATTGATGTGGTGAGGAGGGGCTATCCACCACTCAGGCAGAGGCTGCGCACTTACTGCGGCTTTCTGCAGTGGGTTAAAGTCATTCGGCACAGCAATGCTGATAAGTCCGGCTGGAGACAGCATCCCGTGAATGATCTTCAAAAACGCCTCTGGATCTGGAATATGCTCCAGCACCTCGCTCATGTTCACTGCATCAAACAGCCCGAATAACGAGGCATTTTCCGCGCTGAGAAATTCATTGGTGACATCCAAGCCCTGATTGCGGCTGTGATCCGCCGCCTGCACGCTGGGTTCGATGCCCTTCACATCCCAGCCCCTTGATTTGCCATGCAAGAGAAACAATCCTGGCCCGGAGCCCACATCCAACAAGCGACGACGCCCTGGTGCCAGATGAGACTCCAGAGTCTCATACCTTTCTGCATAAACCATGTTCCACCACTCCAAATCTTCCATGTAACGCTGGATGTATAATGGCTTTTCAGCTGAGTAATAGTCATGTTGATAAGCTGCGGTCAACTCCTCAGCAGTGGGCACGGGGATGATGTGCTTAAAGCCATGAGGCTGACAGTCGATCACATCAAAACCATTCGCGGTGCCCAGCACAGGGCCTTGATGTTCATGCCATTTTTTGTGCGTCATCGTATTCATGAGCGATATTGAAGTGTTTGGGCGATTTCGGCTGCAATACGCTGTGCGCCTAGGGCATCACAATGGTCAAGAGCAGCCTGAGACATGGTGAGCCGCCGTGGGGAGTCCACGAGAATTTCACTGACGGCATGAATAATCGCAGCCTCATCCACATGCTCATGATGCCCAAGACTGATGCCTAGACCAGCATCCACGAAGGCCTGACTGCTCTCGAAGTGATCATCCGTCAGGGAAAGATAAATCGCAGGCACCCCAATTGCGGCGAGCTCATAAGCTGTGACTGAAAAGCAGGCCAGAGCCAGATCAGCCTTTGCCATAAGCTCAGCCATGGCATCAACCGCCCGATGTATTTCATGGCTGTAGCTGACTTTTTGGATCTCCGCATCAAAGGCCGCCTGATGACAAAAAGAACCACCAAGAACAAAGACCGCGTGGAAAGGCATTGTCACCTTTTGCAGTGCAGTCACGGCCTGAAGAGTCATCCCGGCAGGATCACTGCCGCCCATGGTGACGAGTATTTCTGGCAAAAACCGCTCCCTCCTGGGGGCATCAACGCGTTTTTGACGTACTTGCTGAAACTGCCGTCTCATAAGCACCCAATCCCAGCCCCAAAACAGCCTGCCATGAAGCTTATTCCAATCCAGCCGCTTCACCTGCCTGACGGGCGGCGAAAAAACCAGATCACAGGCCAGACGTTTTTCCTCCATGTCATCCACATCCACGAGGAGCACTCCACAGCGGTCACGAAGATCCGCTAAAAAATCGGTAGTGATGCCGTCACCACGCAGATCCAGGACCAACACATCAGCGCCAGTCTGGCGAATGTAATCCTCAATCTGCGTCCAATGCATGGATACGTCATCAGCCAAAACCAAGTGGCGATGCCTGCACTCTGAGATGAGCTTGGAACATACTGGCGAAGCCCGCGTTGCAAAAGTGATGCCCATACTCTGCTCCTCACGCAAAGCCTCAGCCAGAGCCAGACAACGAATGAGATGTCCATGACCAATCTCAGGTGAGGCATCACAACGTATGAGCACGGTGCGATTCTTTAAACCGGCGACTTTCTGTGCAACAGCGGCATTCACACGCATTAGTTCCGGCTGCTTGCGCAGCAGGAGCACGACGGAGCGCACATCAATCTCCCCCGCCCGAGCTCCGAGTCGCTCGTGCAGGAGATTCAGAAACTCAAGGTCTGCCGGAGTATCCACTGAAAGTCGAGCCCCTTTGAACTGGAGATCTTCAGGCACCGGCAGCATGACCGTATTTACGAAGCCGGGATGCTTTTTAAAGTAGGTGCAGGTGTGCTCCACGGCAATGGGGTCCGCTGAGGCCTCCGAGCCGAGCTTGGTGAGAGCCGCCATCGTAAAAGCCTCGAAGCCCTCATTAATGTCAGGCACACCCTGTTCAGCAATGCAAAAGCCAGCCTGATGCTCCAGCAACCCCCTGACCTGAGCATCAACGGAGGCAGGATCTACCAACGGCGCATCTCCGGTGACCCGCACGATGATTTCAGCCTTGGCCTCTCGCGCAGATTTTAAAATTCGCTGGAGCACATCCGTCTCAGATCCACGAACGACGCGCACCCCCAGTCTGGTGACGTAACCAGCCAGATCGTCATCACCCATCTGATCAGAAGTCGCTAGCATGACTTCATCGACACACTGGCACTGCCTCAGACGATGAATGAGATGCCAGATAACAGGCTGCCCGGCCAAATCCGCAAGAACCTTGCGGGGGAAACGAGCTGAACCCATACGGGCCTGAATGATGGCAACAGTGCGAGGTCGTGACATGCAGATGAACTCAGCCTTGGATTGCAGATGTGCCACGCAGCTTCATCGTCGGACGCAGTCCATCGCTGGGATCAGCCCGCCAGTCACGCTCCACCAGTTCGATCTGTGCTGGTCTTTTCACACCGTCACCATCTGCCAAAAAGGCTTGTTTAACCTGTGTTATCACAGCTTCGATCTGCTCTGGTAGCCAGCAATGACCTGCGGCATACTCGCCACCCTTGCCGTCCAGATCCAGATGAAACTCCACAACAGAGGCCCCCCAGTGATGAATGGCCCTCGCTATGACACCTGGATTCACCGTGTGATCTGACCAGCCGACCTTGCAGCCAAAGGTGTCACGCATTGTCTTGATGGCTGCCAGATTGCATTCAGCAGGCGGCGTCGGATAGCTCGAGGTGCAATGCAGCAATGTCAGATCCGTGCATCCCTCGCTTCTCAAAACATCCACCGCGACTGCTATCTCCGCCATCGTCGCCATGCCAGTGGAGAGAATCACGGGCTTCTTCGTGCGGGCACATTCAGCGAGCAGATCCGACCACAGCAACTCATAGGAAGCTATCTTGTAAAAATCTACAAACGGCTCCATCTCCTCAACAGCCTGCAAATAAAAAGGCGTGCAGGAAAACTCAATCCCAAGCTCGTGACTGCGGTCTGAAAGAGGCTTTAAGAAAGAAACCGGCAACTCCCACTTACGGCGCTCACGATGCCCAGGCCGGGCCGCGAGAACTTCAGCCGTGAACAACTCATCAATCTTAAAAAGCTGGAACTTGACCGATGAACAACCCACGCGGGCCGAGCAATCCACAAACTCAAGGCAGCGCTCTAGATCTTGGTGATGGTTACTGGAAACTTCAGAAATGAACATAGGAAAGGAGACCCACGCACAGCGAGTCAGAGCGGGCAAGATTGAAGCACATTCATGAATTCACAAGCCCAACTGGCTGTAATAAGGAGCCAGACGTCGGGCATGTTCATCATAGGCACTCTCGAAAATTTCCGCTGCCCTTTCTGCTCCCAAAACCACGCCAGCGGTCAGCACATGTGGAGGCTTCCCAGCCTCGGTCAATCGAGCGGCCACTTCTGCTTTGATGGCGTTCACCAGCAGGCAACCACCCACCGTGCTGCCGGGAGCCACGGGTGACTCCAAACCTTCGATCTTCACCATGGCATCACCAATTGGTGCCCCAGTGTCCAACACGATGTCCGAAAAATCTTGGAGTTTTTTTCCACCAGGATGCCGCGTTGTGCTGGCATCCGCATGTCGTTTGGAAACAATCGATACGACTTTGACCCCACGTCGCTGAAACTCCTCCGCCATCTCCACCGGCACCACATTGCAGCCACTGGAGGAAATCACCAAAGCGCTGTCACCCGGCTTTAAGTCAAAGTTTCGCAGGATTCGTGACGCAAAACCGCTGACGTTTTCGAGAAACATCGCCTGCCGCTGCCCATTGGCTCCGACGACAAGATTATGAAACGTCAGCGACAGTTCGACAATGGGATTAAAACCAGGGAAGGAACCATACCGCGGCCACATTTCCTCCACCAAAATACGACTGTGGCCGGAGCCAAAAACATGCACCATCTGGCCAGCCAAAATCGTCTTGGCAAACAAGTCTGC
>CANHTV010000266.1 GCA_947463285.1 Verrucomicrobiaceae bacterium
AGCGCCTTTGTCAGCATCATGCAGGGCTGCAACATGAAGTGTACCTTCTGCATCGTGCCCTACACGCGCGGCGGCGAGCGTGGACGGCCCATCGCTGACATCGTCGAAGAAGTGCGACGTCTCGCAGATCGTGGCGTGAAGGAAATCACGCTGCTGGGCCAGATCGTGAATCTCTACGGTCGCCATGAATTCCCGTTAGTGGATGGCAAAAGCCCCTTCGTGCAGCTTCTGGAGGCGGTGCATGAGGTGCCCGGCATCCAGCGCATTCGTTTCACCAGCCCGCACCCGATTGGCTACAAGAAGGACCTGATTGAGGCCTTCACCTACCTGCCCAAGCTGGCGGAGCATGTGCATCTGCCCGTACAGAGTGGCAGTGACGAAATCCTCAAGCGCATGCATCGCCCCTACACGGCGGCAAAGTTTTCCGACCTTGTCGAGCGCATCCGTGCCGCGCGTCCGGGCATCGCCGTGACGACGGATGTCATTGTCGGCTTCCCTGGTGAAACCGAGGAGCACTACCAGGAGACGCGCGAGATGTTTGACCGGCTGAAGTTTGAGAACGCCTTTGTTTTCCGCTACTCCAAGCGTCGCGGCACACCCGCCGCCGAGATGGATGAGGCCATCCAGATCTCTGAGCAGGTCAAAGAAGCACGTAATCAGGACCTGCTGGCGCTGGTGAACAAACACGCCTGGACCAAGTATGAAGAGCTCGTCGGTCAGCGCGTGGAGATCCTATGCGAGGGCACCAGCAAGACCAATGAAACCCGCCTCATGGGTCGCACCCGCACGAACAAGATCGTCGTCTTTGAAGGCAACCCCGAGCGCCATGTCGGGCAGATTTTCGATGTGAACATCAGTCACTACGAAAACTTTACCCTCTACGGTGATCCGGTGCTGAATGATTAGTTCGCATTTCTCACACCATTGTGGTGATGAAGTGCTCAGTTCAGAGTGCGCGGTCGAAATCACGAGGTCAAATTCGCACTGAGCACTGAGCACTACGACGAATTGGCCACAAAACAGGGTTACGCGCTTCTTCCCAGACAGCGTGAGAAATGCAGGTGAGGCTTGGCGGGGCAGGAATGCCCCGTGAACTGCCCTGACTCAGACCAGCTTCACCTTCAGGGTCTCGGTATTGTCGGGGGCGGCTTTCAGGCCTTTGATTTCCTTCATAGCTCCAGCTTCGGGTTCGCTGATGCGGACGGTGTAGGACCCTTCCGCAAAGACGTGTGGCTGGAACTCGGGGGCTGTGGACCGCAGGACATAGACGAGCTCCTGATTATTCTCATGCATGACTTCGATGACGGGACTTTCCGCGCCTTCAATGATCAGCTGGGGCAGCAGTGCGTGAGTTTTGCGGCCGTATTGCTCACGCTCGGTGGTGATGACCGGCCAGGTGGGAAACTGCGCCGCGCCGATGCTGTCGAAGGGCCAGCATTCGCAGGTGATGGTGCGGTCCTTTTTGTGAAAGCGCACCATGCCAAAGCCTGAGGCCTTGTCCGTGGTGTTTTCCATGGTCGGCTTGCGCGGATCATGGGAGCCGTTTTTCACCGTGAGCACGGCCATGGGATGACCAAAGTGGTCGATAAAATCACCTGTGAGCCCCTGGCCGGGTTGGAGTTTGTTCACCTTTTCGGTGGGCTCCCACCAGCGTGGGTAGCCGACGTTGACCGCTGGTCCGGCAAAGGCAACACCCGCATCCCGCGCCTCATCAATGCCGTAATGCACGACGGCTGGCAGATGCTGATCTCCGGCGATGTGGAAGGCGTGAGCCTTGCGGATGAGTCGGAGTGCGGCGTTGCGGGCTTTTTGCGGCCAGCCGTTCTGGTCATAATCCATGCGTAGGACCTGACGCTCGCCGCCATGGGTCGTGGCCATGCCGGTGAAGATGGTCTGGGAGATCACCGCTTTCATGCGCGCGCCATCCCAGTCACTCAGCCAGTCTTCGAGAAACTGCATCTGCTTGCCGCCGAGCAACTCCAGCCCTTCGATATCGGAGAGCTTTGGGTCGGCATCAGGATTGATCATGTGATCCGGGCGCTCATCGGTGGGCGGCACGTTGCCCTCGGGGGCGGATTTAAACTGCCTGTCCGCCAGCACGGCAAAGCTGATGCCGCCGTAGGTCATCGCGCCGTAGTAGTTGGTGATGCCTTGTTTGCAGGGCTTGGGATCATAGGCATCAGGATGATGCGAGGTCTGCGTGCGGTGGACCACATTCACCCAGTCGGCCATCATCTGGTAGCCGCCGGCCTCCTGGCTTTTCGTCTGCGCTTCACCACCCACGCCCCAGAGATTGCCCTGATAGACGTCGTGATCATCCGGCAGGGCCAAACTTGGACGGTCTTTGGTGAGGTCACGCCAGGTCCAGCCGTGGAAGTACCACTTCCGCAGGTAGTCGATGATGGCGGGTTCCAGGGGCTCGCGCTGCACGCCGTAGCCCGCAGTGCTTTCGTAAAACTGATCCCCGACAAAAGCGAGCAGGTCAGGGTTTAACTTCGCCACCGCAGCGACGTACGGCGTGTTTGGAAAGGCGGTGTGGATGTTGCAGGAAACGTCGGCCACACTCAGCACATCCAACGTGGCGGGATCTCGGCGCACGGTGCCGCCGTAGTGGTGCGTGTGAGCGCCGGACTTCGATTTGATGACGTAGGTCAGGCGATACGGCATGTCCTGGTTCGCATCCCAGTCGGTGATGCGAAAGGTGGCCGTCCTGGCTTGCGCGTGAATCTGCGCGGTGGCGATGACGCGCCAGGCTTCGCCTTCTTCGATCTCAAAGCGCACCTCGGTATTGTCCTCAGCGCCAAGGGGTGGCATTTGGGCGGCCATTTTCATGATGCCCTTGCTGAGAGTGTAGTGATTAAAAAGGATGGGGCCAAAACGGTGGCTCTCATCCACGGCGACCTTGCTGCCAGAGATGGACCAGTCACCGAAGGCAAAGCGGCCGTTGCCGACCTCCTGACCTGTGGCTGCGGCGGCTTTTGCCTTCTTCCCAGCTGCGGCGCGCGGGCCTTCCGGGCCGAAGTTGCAACCGATGGCAAGATTGCCGATTAATTGGTTAGGGCGCACGTCCGGCTTTTGCAGCTCGCCCAGCAGGCGTCCGTCGGCTGCATCATGGACGCTGAGCTTGAGCGTGTAGGCGGCAGCTTTGGGCTCGACGTGCAGGTCCAGACGCACGCTTTCCACACCTTGCAGATCCGCCTTGGCCTGCGGCTGCCGGGCATCACCGAAAAAGAGCCCGCCCGTGGCGGTAAAGCCGACATCCCAGCCGCTGCTGAAGGCGAGGTTGTTGCGGTAGTCACGCAGCACCGGGTAATCACGCAAGGTGCCTAGAATGCCGATTTTAAAGCCCGCGCTACCTTTGCCATCGCCGCTCAGTTTGCCGCCGCCGACACGGCTGATGGTGACGCTCATGTGGAGGTCTCCGCGCTTGTCCGCCAGCTCGCGGGTGAGCACATGGATGTTGCGGTTGGGCTTCGCGGCGAGGCATTCTGCCCTGCCTTCATGCACCTGCCAGTCCTGCATGGGGTTCGCCCAATAATCCTCGCCCAGCCAGGGCCGGTCGAGATCATCCTGCCACTGGCTTTTAAAGGTGGCGGCAGCGCTGCCATCCTGCGCGAGAAGCGGTACAGTAAGCAGAGCACTGGCTGCCAGGGTGGAGGTTTCAGCGATGAATTGGCGGCGAGTCGTGGACATGGATGGGGGAATGAATGGAATGACGAATGACTAAAGACCCAATGACGAAGTTCTAAGGCCTAACAATGCCACGAGTCACCAAGTTTTGTGATTTCTAGTGCTCGGAGAGATGCAGTCGTGGAGAGATGGAGGGCTATATTGCCCAGGCTTCAGCACTCCATGACTCCGGGGCGTCATTCAGGCCAGCCTTACTTGCCCATGCGCAGGATCGTGCCGTTCCAGTCTAGGACGAGTAGTTCTCCAGCGGCATTGGCGCAGAAGGCGGTGGGCTTGACCAGCACGGAGGGCTTCTTTTTCGGGTCGCTCGGCGCGGTCTGAGGACTGGTGTAGAGCAGGGTGTTCTTTTCCACCTTGCCGTCAGCCGCCACACGCAGGGACCACATTTTACCGAGCACAAAATCTCCGTAGATATAGCTACCGGCGAGGTTGGGAACAGCGCTGCCTTTGTAAACGATGCCGCCGGTGATGCTGAGGCCTTCACCATGATTGTATTCGAAGATGGGGTCGATCAGTTTAGCACCCTCAGGTGGCAGATCCGTGCGCAGGGGGAAGGGGCGCGCGCCTTCGCGGAAGCTCCAGCCGTAGTTGCCGCCTTTTTCGATCCAGTTGATCTCCTCCCAAAGGTCTTGGCCAACATCGGCGAGCCAGAGGCGACCGGTGTCATCAAAAGACATGCCCCAAGGGTTGCGGATGCCGTAGGCGTAGATCTGCGGCAGGGCATCAACACCATCCGCGAAAGGATTGTCCGCCGGGATGCCGTAGGCGCCGTGGTCGCGGCCGTTCACGTCGATGCGCAGCACTTTGCCCACCATCACCGCATTCAGCTGGGCCATGCGCTTTTCATCATTGCGCTTCGAGGTGTCACCTGTGCCGATGTAGAGGTAGCCATCCGGGCCAAAGAGGATATTGCCGCCATGGTGGTTCCAGTTGATCAGAGGGATCTGGAGGAGCACGCGCTCCGTGGACTCGTCTGCTTTGTCGCCATTCGCTTTCATCTCACTGATGACCAGGCGCTTGGGTTTCTGCTGCGTGTAAGAGAGGTAAAACAGGCCGTTGTCCTTGAACTGCGGGTGAAAGGCCAGGCCATTGAGTCCTTCCTCAAACTTGCCGTTGGTGGCTTCCATGCCGCGTGGGCTAAGATCCAGAAAGGTCTTCGCTTCAGCGCTGGCGGTGTCCTTTGGCAGGATCAGGATCTGACCGCGCTGGAGCGCCAGGAACTCACGCTGCGTGCCATCCGGTGGGATGACGACGGCGATGGGCCACTTCGTTTCGATGTTTTGATAAACGCGTGTGAGTTTCACCGCATCCTCAGCAGAGGCGAGGTGCGGAAGGCAAAGAGCGGTGAGCAGGGCGGCGATGGGAGCTAACTTCATGAGGTGGGGAGGATGGGCAGAAATAGCGGGCTGGATCAAGGCCAAAAACAACGCACGCCAGGGCTGAAACTCACAGACAACCTGCATTTCCCCGCAGGTATACCAAGCGTCACCACAAATAGTGAAATCAGCAGGGGGAGTCATGGGGGGCTGGAGCATTGGAAATCCATCATTCCAAAACTCCAATACTCCTGGAAAGGAATCACAACTCGTGGTGACGCGAGATCCCCGCAGGTATACCAAGCGTCACCACAAATAGTGAAACCAGCAGGTGGAGTCATGGAGTACTGGAGCATTGGAAATCCATCATTCCAAAACTCCAATACTCCCGGAAAGGAATCACAAATCGTAATGACGCGAGATGTAACACCGGCGGACAGACTCTTGCACTCTCTCTGGGATGCGTTACGACCAGCCGATGAGTGACCCGATCTCCTCCAAGCCTCAACTCGCCAGCTCCACCGGCGGACTGCCTTCAGCCG
>CANHTV010000267.1 GCA_947463285.1 Verrucomicrobiaceae bacterium
CTTTCCATGTTCTCAGCGGAGCCAAATCAAGCTTCTGCTTTGTCCGTCAGCCAAGCTAGTAAAGTGGTAGCTGGTGCTCTGGCATTGGTCATCGTGGTCTTGGGTGTCTATCCGCGCCCGCTGCAATCCATGCTGAAGGGCGTGCCTGTTGCGATTGCACCTGCGCTGCAGCACTAAGTGATGTAAGCCAATTCAAGGCTTAAACATCTGCACAGCGGCTTAATACCAGCCTCTGGCAGAGTGGTTGATGGAGCTATTTCTGAAACCTTACCAATTCTCGTTCTGGCGAATGAGCATATGACTCAGCTGTAGGTGTCAAGCGCGCATGGATCAGAATGCGAGGGTTTAGGGATCAGTTCTGTTGTGCTGTTTTTTTATTCAAAAACGTATCATGGTTTTCAGCGAAACTATGAATCTAATAAAAAACTTGAAAATCTGACGCAATTGGAGAAATGTTTAATAAAGCTAAATATTTTAGGACTCCTAGTAAGCTCTATGAAACCCAATCTCTCTATTCCGGTCTTGATTGTGCTCGCATCAAGTATTTCCCTGTTTGGTCAGGTGCCAGATCCTGGTTTTGGGCTTGGAGCTCCACCGACAGCCCCGATACCTCCTTCGGTTCCGCCTCCGTCTGCTTATGGCGCTCCAGCTCCTTATGCTGGTATGGCTCCTACAGTTTCAGCACCGCCGATGGGATCTCCTTATGCTGGGCCAACGTTGGCAGACCCGATGGCACAGCAGCCGATGAGTTATGGTTATCAGCAGCCTGCTTCTACCAATAGCTGGGGTAGCACCGTGCAGCAGAGCATGGGTGGTGCGGCTCCGATGCTGAACTATCGTTACATCGAAGTCGGCTATCGTTTTGTCGATCCCAAGCTTGAAGGTGCCAATGGCAGCCATGGCATTGGTATCGCTTTGGTCATGGATCTGCCCACGATGTTCTTCCTGAAAGGCACCTTTAACTGGACGAGCGGTGCTGGCGAGGCCACGACCAAATCAGCTAGAGATGCGGAATACACTCTCTCTACGATCACCATCGGTGGTGGTGTTTACATGCCGATCACACAGAAGCTGCATTTCGTGGGTGAAGTCGGTTTGGTGTACGCCAATTTCGATGCTGAAGAGCTTCGTAAGAGCTACACAGACGGAGGAATTTATATACGTCCAGGTCTCCGTTATCAGGTGGTGGAATGGATGGAAGTCCAGGCTGGTGTCACGGTCAGCAGTGCTAGCGACTATGACAGCAAAGTTTTCGATCTCGGTGGTTACTTCCGCGTGATGCCTCAGTTGGATGTGAATATCGGAGCTGACTTTGGTGACCAGACTCGCACCTTCAAGGCTGGTGGTCGTCTTCGTTGGTAGTCGTTTTCAAGAAAGCCATTTTTAAAAGCTCCATGAGTTTGATCTCATGGAGCTTTTTTATTCCACACGAGAGCCACCAACGGTCTGTGGGGCGATTCTTGCCCGCCAGATGTAGCGTTGGAATAAAACCTTCACGCTGGCTGTGAGTGGTACAGCAAGGATGGCTCCGAGCAAACCACCGAGGAGAAGTGCCCAGACCAAAACGCTGGCGATGATTGTCATGGGATGCAATCCGACAGCCTCGCCGACAATTCGTGGGGTGATGAAAAGGCCATCAATCTGCTGCACCACGATGAAAATGATGGTGACAGCCAGCGGCAGTGCCCACCATGGCGTAGCCGGTAATAAGATGCTGCCGCCCTGAACGGCACCAATGATGACCGCTGGAATCCAGCATAAAGCGATGCCGAGGTAGGGGATGATGCCCAGCACACAAAGTGCTAGTCCGATCAGTATGCCGAAGTCGAGGCCAATGATCATGAGACCTGCCCCGGTGGCCAGACCATTGATGACGCTGACGAAAAGTTGCCCACGGAAAAAGGCGATGAGGTAGCTGTTGATCTCAATGAGGCAGGAAACGACTTCGTCTTTAAAAGCACTGGCGCGCAATGGCAGGTAATCTGACCACTGCTCTTTGATTTTGGCGCTCTCGATGAGGAAATAATAGAGATAAAGCGGCACGATAACCATGCTCAAAATGAAGCCGAACATACCCAAAAACCCACCCACGCTGCTGCCGATAAATTTGCCGATGTTCTTGAGGACCGTCGGCAGTGTGGTGGTGACCCAGTCTCCAGAGAGTAGTGCTTTGAGATCGAGATCAAAGGCGTCATCGGTTTCTTCGGATGGTGTTTTTTCAAGGGCTGGCGCGGTGGTCGCTAGGCTTGGTGTTTCGAGAGTTGGAGTCGTGACGTGGGGGATCAAAGTCAGCCCATATTCACGTTCGATCTGACTCGAAAGATCCATCACTGCGGTCCTGGCCTTGATCGTGTAATCTGGAACTTTCTTGGCTAGATTGGCTGTCTGCTCGATAATCTTTGGGGCGATCCACCAGACGAGTCCACCGAGTGCCAGTGAGAAGATCAGGAAAACCATGAGCACGGATGGTTGCCGTTTGACGCCTCGACGTTCCAGCCAAGCCACACCCGGCTCCAGAAGATAGGCCAGCACACCGGCGACGGCAAAAGGCACCAAAATAGGCTGCAAGTAGCCCATGACCTGAGTTCCGAGGTAAACAAACCCGATCGCCAAAGATCCAATGACGGTAAGGCTTAAGGCCGTGATGGCAGTCCAGAGCGCGTTTCTTTGAAAGACGGTGGGAATGTTTTTCATGGGAGAATTTTCAGAGCGCAGGGTTTTTAAAGGGGGCCGGGACGTCTTGGAATTGCAATTTTGCGTCAATGTTGTAGCCGCAACGCAGTCCCTTTGACCACTAGAATCCGTTGGCGGGGGCTCAAACTCGTTATTCTCCTCTTGTCTCATGCTATCCATTCCTGATCATCCGTTTCGTGGCTTTATTTTTGATTGTGACGGTACCCTGGTTGATTCGATGCCGTTGCATTATCAGGCCTGGATTGCATCGCTGAAACAGCACTCGGCGCCGTTTCATTTCACCGAGGACTTTTTTTACTCAAAGGCGGGTGTGCGTGAGCAGGATGTGGTGAAGTTGCTGAATGCTGACTATGGCACAGCGATTGATCCCGACTCGGTGGCTGATGTGAAAGCGAAGATTTTTGAGGAAATGATTCCGCAGGTTTCCGAGGTGAAGCCTGTGGCGGACTTTGCCCGATCCATGCATGGCCGATACCCTATGGCGGTGGCTTCAGGCAGTGAGGAACACATTGTTCGTGGCTGTCTGGCTGCGAATGGGCTGCTGGATCTTTTCCCGATCATCATCACGCCGCGCAAGGTGGCTTGCGGAAAACCTGCGCCTGACATGTTCCTGCTGGCAGCTGAACAGATGGGGCTGGAGGCTGCGGATTGTTTGGTGCTGGAAGACGGTCAGTCCGGTGTTGATGCTGCCATCGCTGCTGGAATGCAGTGGGTCTTCGTGCCGAGGACCATGCGCTGAGTTTGATTTCGAGGCTTTCTTCTTGCCGTTTTATTCGCTCCCTGCTGAACATGTTTTCTTGCCGCTATTCTGTTTTTTGGCTGCTGCTTTTGGCCGTGCCCACGCTTGTCTCGGCCAAGTCTAAAAAGGCAGTCAGTGCGAAGGGGAAGCCTAACGTGTTGTTCATTATTGCGGATGATTTGCGTGACTATGTAGGCTGGATGGAGGGGCATCCTCAGGCAAAAACACCGAACATGGATCGCCTTGCGAAGATGGGCGTTCGGTTTACCAATGCGCATTGCAACTACGCCTTATGCAATCCATCACGGGCCAGTCTGATGACGGGAATGCTGCCTTCCAGCAGCGGTGTCTATGGAAATGAGCAGGACTGGCGGCGCAGTGTACAGGTGGTGGGAAAGCTGACATTGCCAGAGCATTTTAAGTCGAAAGGTTATCTCACAGCGGCAGCAGGAAAGATCTTCCACGCCAACCATGGCGGCCCGGAGAATCGACTGGCCGGCTGGCATGGTGGACGCCGGGGGTTCGAGCTCGATCAGGCTTGGGATCAGCGTTTTCCAGGGCAGGGTGTTCAGATCCCGCCTCTTCCAGTGCCAATGGGGCAAAATTTCAATGGACTCGGCATCTGGCATTGGGATTGGGGAAAGATCACGGTGCCTGATGCAGAGACGGATGATGGTCTCGTGACGGCCTGGGCGGCAGAGTTTTTAAAGCAGAAAAACAGCAAGCCTTTCTTTTTGTCAGTGGGGTTGTATCGACCGCATTTGCCATGGTATGTGCCACAGAAGTACTTTGATTTGTTTCCTCTGAATGAAGTTGTTTTGCCTCCCGTGAAGGTCGATGATCTTGATGACCTGCCGCCCGTTGCCCGTCAGCATGTGAAGCCCGGCAGTCACCACGAGGAGATCCAGAAACAGCAAAAATGGAAAGAAGCTGTTCAGGCCTACTTGGCCTGCGTGGCTTTTTGTGATGAGCGGCTCGGTGAGGTGCTCTCGGCCTTGGAAGCTGGCCCCAATGCGGCCAATACTATCATCGTTTTCACCTCCGATCACGGCTGGTATCTCGGGGAAAAGCAGATGTGGCACAAAGGACGGCTCTGGGAGGTGGCGACGCGTGTGCCGCTCTCGGTTTATGCTCCCGGTGTCACCCTGCCGGACACCGTTTGCGCGCAGCCTGTTTCCTTAGTGGATCTTTACCCGACTCTTTGTGATCTGACTAAACTCGCCAAGCCAGATCATCTGGATGGTGAAAGCGCGCTTCCGCAGCTGCGCCGGCCCGAGACGCCTCGAAGCAAGCCTGCGATTATGGCCATGGGCGGGGATGACAAGGTCAGCTATGCCGCCCGCACGGACCAGTGGCGCTACATTCGTTATGCCGATGGTCGTGAGGAGCTTTATGATCATCAGGCTGACCCGCATGAATGGAGCAATTTGGCCAATAAAACGGAGTATGCGCTGCTGAAGCAGGACATCGCCGGGCATTTTCCGCAAGAGTTTCAGCGTGCATCGAGACCCGTTTCAGAGATTGCCGTCGAGCCGAGTCCTGATGGTTCTATTCATCTGAAGCTGGAGATGGGCGACGTTTTGGAAGCCATCGAATCACCACCGCTCACGGGGCGCGGTTTTTTTATCGAGGCTGCTTTTGAGTATAAACCCGCCGTAGATCAAGACAGCACCCTCGTCTCACACGGCGACTCTGATCTCGGTTATGTTTTGCACATGCTGTCAGGAAAACCGACGCTGACTGTTTTTGCGGAAGGCAAGGCAACGGCTATTATCGGTGAAGGCTTGGAAACAGGTGCCTGCCATGTCCGTGCTGGCATGGATGCCGATGGGCTGATGTCCCTGGCCGTGCCGGGCCGCAGTGAGGTGCTCGGTCTGGCCCCGTTCGCTTCGGGCTTCCCGTCAGAGCCAAAGGTGGGATTGGTGGCCGGGCAGAGTTTTGGTCCTTTGAAAGTGAAGGAATATCCCAACAGCACCCCCTTCGATGGTTCAGTTCATCGCTTGCGCATCACGCTGATGCCGCCGAAAGAAAATTAACGTTTCACCCTTCTCTCATTTATGCGCTGCCGCATCATCAAAGAC
>CANHTV010000268.1 GCA_947463285.1 Verrucomicrobiaceae bacterium
AATGGGCCACTCGTCGAGACCATCACGAGCCCGCTTTCTCTCCTGAATCAGCAGCTCGCCAAAGCCGGAACGCCTGACCAGAAGGTGACTCTCCTCTACGAAGCCCTGCTCAGCCGCCGCCCCACCAACAACGAACGCGCTGTGCTCGATGGTGTTCTCCGCGAACGTGGTGACAAGGCGCTTGCCGACATCACCCACGCGCTGCTCACGGGCAGTCAGTTTCTCTTCATCCAGTAAGCCCAAGGTCAACGAGTCAAAGGTCAAATCGTCAAGGTCAGCGTCCAGCCCTCAATTTTAAATTAGACCGTCATGAATACATTTTTCAAAGCCGACGAACCTTCTCGCCGTGAATTCGTCCTTGGCATCGCCAAGACCTGTCTCGGTGTCTCCGTGCTGCCGATGCTGGGTGGTAAAGCCAGTGCAGCCTTTGAGGGCAGCTCGAAGGCCAAGCAGGTTCCGACGGCGCGTAATGTCATCTATTTGTACATGTCTGGCGGCATGACGCACCTCGATACCTTCGGCGTTGTGCCGGGCGCTGATACCATGGGCGATACGAAATGCATCCCGACCAGTGCCGATGGCGTGCAGCTCGGCGATGGACTACCTACCGTGGCGAAGCACATGCATCATGGCGTGATCATCAACAGCCTTAGCAGCACGCAGGGTGCCCATGAGCAGGGGAACTACTTCCAGCACACTGGCTACACCATGCGCGGAGCCACGCGGCATCCCACGATGGGTGCTTGGCTTCAGAAATTCCAAGGTAAGGGCCATCCCGATCTGCCCGGCACCGTCGTGATCTCTGGCGATAGCAAGCATCCCGGAGGCGGCTTTTTCGAGGCCCCCTTCCAGCCACTTGTGCTGAATAATCCCAGCGCCGGTCTCCAGCACAGCAAGCGTCTCGCCAACCTCGGGGAGAGCGATTTTGATTATCGCCTCAACCTCTCCGCGAAGTTGAATGCTGGCTTTGAAGAAACCTACAAGCACAGCGCTGTGCGGGCTTACTCCGATGTCTATAAAGACGCCGTCAAAGTCATGAAAAGCGCTGATCTGGCCGCCTTCGACCTCAGCCAGGAATCCACTGAATCTCAGGCCGAATACGGCACCAGCAATTTCGGCCAGGGCTGTCTGCTCGCCCGTCGCCTCGTGGAGCATGGCGTCCGCTTTGTGGAAGTCAGCCTCGGTGGCTGGGACATGCATCAGGACATTTACGCCCGTCTTCCGGAGAAGATCGGCGAACTCGACCAAGCCCTCGGTGCCTTGCTCGGCGATCTCGACCGCCGTGGCCTGCTGAATGAAACGCTGGTCGTGCTCACCTCCGAGTTTGGCCGCACACCGAAGATCAATCAAAACTCCGGCCGCGACCATTACCCGAAAGCCTTCAGCTCCGTGCTTTGGGGCGGCGGCATCCGAGGTGGTCAGATCTACGGCAAGACCGACAAAGGCATCGAAGTCACCGAGAACAAAGTCAACGTCCCCGACCTCAACGCCACCATTGGCTATGCGCTCGGTCTTCCTCTAGATCAGGTCATCTTTAGCCCCACGAAGCGCCCCTTCACCATCGCCGATAAAGGCCAGCCGCTGACGGGTTTGTTTGGTTGAGCAGAGAGGCATTTTTTTTGCAGAAGGACAGAATATTCCTGTCACCTTTGAGCCTGACTCCCTCAGGAACTTGGCATGAACCCTGACTCTTCTCTTTCTACCTGCCCGCAATGCCACGCTCCGCTGCCAGCGGATGCGCCGCAGGGACTGTGCCCGAGCTGTCTGATATCGTTGGCGGGGCTAGCGACGGATCAGGACACGCTGCCACTCACGGCAGCGGATTTGCCCGAGCTGGCGGACATCGCGGTGGCTTTCCCGGATCTGGAGATCATCGAAAAGATTGGCCAGGGCGGCATGGGAGTCGTCTTCAAGGCAAGGCAGCCGAAGCTGGATCGACTTGTGGCGTTGAAGGTGCTGCCTAAAGCACTCGCGGTCACACCGGGCTTCCCCGAGCGTTTCAACCGCGAAGGTCGAGTGCTGGCGCGGCTGAGTCATCCGAGCATCGTGACCGTACACGACTTCGGTGAGAGCGGTGGGTATTGCTTCCTCATCATGGAGTATGTGGATGGCGTGAATCTCCGTCAGGCGATGCGGGCGGGCCGATTCACACCGGAGCAGGCTTTAAAAGTAGTGCCTGACATCTGTGCGGCGCTGCAAGCGGCGCACGAGCAGGGCGTGCTGCATCGCGACATCAAGCCGGAGAACCTGCTGCTCGACACGAAGGGCCGCATCAAAATCGCCGACTTCGGCATTGCCAAGCTTTTGGATGATCGTGGTGTGGATCTGCTGCTAACGCAAAGTGGTGCCAAGCTGGGCACCGCCCCCTACATGGCCCCGGAGCAGATCGAGCAGCCGAGCAGCGTGGATCATCGCGCCGACATCTACAGCCTCGGTGTGGTGCTCTATGAGATGCTGACGGGTGAGCTGCCTTTGGGTCGCTTTGCTGCGCCTTCGGAAAAAGCAGCCGTGGGTGGAAACATCGACGAGATCGTCTTCCGAGCCTTGGAGAAGGAGCGCGGACGCCGCCAGCAGAGTGCGGGTGAGTTTAAAACTCAGATCGAGGGTGCGGGACTGCCTGCGGCACATCGAGTGCTCATGAGAACCCAAGAGCCCTTCGAATACAAATCGAAGCGCATGCTCTGTGGTCTGCCGCTGCTTCACATTGTGAGAGGGCGTGATCCGGCGACAGGCAAGGTGCGCACGGCACACGGCTTCTTTGCTATTGGGGACAAGGCGCGTGGTGTCTTCGCTCTGGGCGGCATCGCTCATGGCTACTTCGCCTGTGGCGGCATCGCGACAGGACTGGTGACCTTCGGTGGATTGAGCTTCGGGCTGATTTCCATCGGTGGGCTCGCTCTCGGCCTGCTTCTTGCCTGTGGCGGTCTGAGCATCGGCACTTTGGCGGCGGGCGGTATCGCGCTCGGCTACCACGGCTGTGGCGGCATCGCCATGGCCTGGCATGGCATGGGAGGCCTGGTGATCGCACATCAAGGGCATGGCGGCACCGTCCATGCGGCGGAGGTGGTGAAAAATGCACAGTTCATGCCGCCTCTGACTATGTGGCTGGAATCACTCACGTCTTACATGGGCTTCCTCGGCATTTCATGGTTTCCCATTAGCGTCTTTTCTTTCATCGCGCACTGGTGGGCGCGCAATGAGGCTGCTATCGAGGCTGGTGAGATCCCGCGAGATGCCTCCAGCTCACGGATATTCTGGCTGTTGCCTGCGATCACGGCGGTGTGTTTGATCTTCTGGTGGATGGCGGCTTGTTTATCGGGCACGGCCGCGCCGCAGATCGTGAGAGTGATCGTGCCCGTGTGCGTGCCCGTGTGCGTGCCCGTGTGCGTGACGTGTGCGTGACGTGTGCTGGGCTGATGATGTTCATCGCCGCCATTCCGCTCTGGCTGAGGCTGGTGCCGGTGAATCCGATCTACGGGGTGCGTCTGCCTTCCGTGATCGCTTCGGAAGAACGCTGGTATGCGGTGAATGCACACGCAGGCAAACAACTGTTCTGGTGGTCACTCACGGTCATCGGCGCTGGCATCGCTGGCTTTTATCAATTGCCCCGGCATCAGGACTCTTACCCCTGGGCGGCACTGGTGATGACGCTGGTGGCGGTGATGGCCTCCGTGATCTCGACCCTGTGGTGGCTGCGGCAAAATCCAGTCGATGGCCAGAAGCCCAAAGCGGAACGCTTCGCCGGCTGGGGAGGTCAGGCGATCGTGGCTATCGTGGTGGCGATGTTTATCCGCAGTTTCATGATCACGCCCTATAAAATACCCCAGGGAAATGAGCCGGGCGTCACCAAAGGCAGCCACTGGATCACGAGCCGCATCGACACTGGCTTTTCCGAAGGAGATCTGATCACCTTCGAGCATGAGAGTGGCAACCCTTGGATTGCCCGTGTGGTGAAACGCGAGCCTGACGGGCTGCTTCTCAAGCGCGGAGGCAGCCCGGATGTGTTCTTTGTGAAGTGGGACAAAATCGTCGGCAAGATGCTGTTTTCTCATTTCTCCCCAAATGCAGCACCTAAGCTATGACTTCCCCTTCCAAACTACCCGATGGACGCTGGTCTCACGCTCGCGTGGCGATGATGCATCTGCCAAGGCGGCGCTGAGTGAGCTTTGCGAGGCCTATTATGAACCGGTGGTGGTCTTTCTCCGCCGCGAGGGACGTGGCGATGACGCGGCGCGGGAGCTGGCGCATGGGTTCTTTGCGGGGTTGCTGGAGGGTGGGGCTCTGCGAAATGCGGAAGAGAAGCGGGGGAGATTCCGCTCTTACCTACTCGGTGCGTTGAAGCACTTTTTGGCCGACCAACGAGATCACGCGATGGCGGCGAAGCGCGGTGGCGGTGTGGATCATCTGCAAGTCGATGCCGATGCGTCCACAAGCGCGCCGGGACTCCAGATCGTGGATTCAAGCATGGCTGCGCCTGACGCTGACTTTGACCGCCAGTGGGCCATCAGTCTGCTGGACTCGGCTCTGCGTGATCTGGAGTCTGAGATGTCTGCGGAGGGAAAGTCGGCAATGTTTGCTCTGCTAAAACCCTGGCTCACTGGCGATGCGGATGCGGCGAGTCAGGCCAGCATTGCCGACACGCTGGGGATGAGCGCCGATGCGGTGAAGCAGTCTGTGCTCCGCCTGCGGAAACGCTTCCGAGCGTTGGTGAAAAAGCGCATCGCCGACACGGTGGAGGGTGAGGCACAGGCAGAGGAGGAGCTTCAGCACCTCATGTCGGCGCTGCGGCGGTGAAGGTCGCTTGCGGAAAGATTTGCCGCGAGGCGGGATTGGTGAATGAATGACGCATCTCATGACCAAGCTTCTTCTTTGCCTCACACTGCCTTTGTATTTACTCGATCAGTGGTCGAAAAACTGGATCGTGGCGCGCTTTGGACTGCACACGAATGAAGAGGAAGTCATCCCTGGTGTGTTTTGGCTCCATCACACGGCAAACACGGGCGTGGCTTTTGGCATGTTCAATGGCACCGAATACGCGAACTACGCCTTCACCTGCATTTCCCTGAGTGCGCTGGGTTTCATCATCTGGATGTATCGCCAAAACGCTTTCCCCGGCTGGATGAGTCGCACGGCTGTGGCGCTGTTGATCTCAGGTATTTTTGGCAACCTCACGGACAGGCTCTTCCGCCGTGGTGAGGATGGTGTGCTGTTTGGCGGTGGTTTCTTAGATGGCTATGTGGTGGACTTTCTGCGCTTTGATTTCGGATTCCCGCCCTTTAATCCCTGGCCTTCCTTCAATGTCGCGGACTCCTGCGTCGTCGTCGCGGCAGCACTGTTGGCGGTGGCGTCGTTCTTAGAGCAGCCGCCGAAGAAGGAAGTGATGAAAAAAGAGTAGGCTGTCATACACTCCCACTCCTGGCGTCACTCACCGGGAAATGAATGGAGCGCGAAACTGCC
>CANHTV010000269.1 GCA_947463285.1 Verrucomicrobiaceae bacterium
AGCTCACCAAAGTATTCGTCGAAACCGCGATGAATCGGGTTGTATTCGTCTTTGAAGCCTTGGTGCCATTTCCCAAAGATCCCCGTGGCGTAGCCAGCGATTTTTAGCCGCTGCGCCAGAGTCGTTTCGGTCAAAGGCAGGCCAAGCCCGTGGAAGTCTGGCTCAGGCACCCACTGACCATTCACACGACGTGACTGCTCCACCTGATAACCAAAAGCGAATTCAATGCCACATCGCTGCTGCCAGCGACCCGTAAGAAAGCCTGTACGAGTGGGGGTGCAGACGGGAGCGTTGGCATAAAAATCGGTAAATTTCACTCCTTCTGCCGCCAGACGGTCGATGTTGGGGGTTTTGATGTCAGGACAGCCCATGCAGCCCAGATCTCCGTAGCCTAAGTCATCAGCAAGAATGAAAATCAAGTTTGGCGGTGATGCGGCCAGCAGGCTTGCCGTCAAGATAAGGAGAAGAAGCAGCATTTTCATGATCGAATGGCAGACTTACTGCACCAAAACTGAACAGGAATGGAAGGGGCTTCTTTCGAGATAACACGCAGGAAGTTGACGAAACTCTTGCGTTCACCTCTTCGTTAGGCTTTGGACAGATACCGCATGTGGGACTTCGTGACAGAGAATTGGCGCAATGGCGTGGAAATCATCATCCTCGCTGCGCTGGCTTATCATGGTTACTTATTTTTCCGGGCCACACGTGGAGCACGCATCCTGACGGGATTGCTGGTGCTGCTTTTGAGTCTGGCGCTGATTTCGCAGTTACTGGAGCTGGAGGTGATCAACTGGCTACTTCAACGCATTTCGGTCTTCCTCGCCATCGCGCTGGTGGTGCTCTTTCAGCCTGAGCTGCGCCGTGTGCTCGCTGAGTTGGGCAGTCATCGGGTGTTTTCCTTTAACCGCCCGGACCCCGAATCCCTGGATGTGCTCATGGAGGCGATGCAGCAGCTTTCGGCCCGCCGTTGTGGGGCACTTTTTGCCTTAAAGCGCGGCATTGATCTGCGACAATATGTCGAGACCGGGGTCGAGGTGGATGCAGCCATCAGCACGGAGCTGATCACCACCATTTTCCATCCCAAAACCACTCTGCATGATGGTGGCGTGATCATGGATCAGGGGCGCATCATGGCAGCAGGCTGCGTTTTCCCGGTGAGTCAAAAAGAGGTGCGGGACCGCGCCATCGGTCTGCGCCACCGTGCGGCCATGGGTGTGACGGAAGAGACGGACGCCATCGCCCTCATCGTCAGTGAGGAAAGCGGAGCGCTATCCATCGCCTACCGAGGAAAGCTGGAACATGACTTGGAGCCCGAGGAATTGAGAGATCGGCTCAATGAGCTGCTGACCTCCGGCACACCGAAAAAAGAAACCCACCAGGAGGAGCCGACGCGTGAACTGGGGACACCTTAAAAATCTGATCTTTCGCAATTGGAAGGAAAAGCTGCTGGCTGTGGTGCTGGCGTTCCTGTTTTGGTACATGATCAAGGCCCAGGCGGCCCGTTCTAATATGCCCTACGGCTACGGCCCCGAGCGGATGCCAAAGCCGACAAGTCTTTGATTTTGGACTGAACGTTCATCGACACGCTGACCGCATCTGCTGGCAATGAATCACTGCGCCAGCTTGGTGATTTCATCGGGTGTCAGAACTCGGTTAAAAAGAAGAAACTCATCCATTACACCGCTGAAGTGACGAATGGCGACTCGGTCGCTAGGGCCGTGATTATTCCAATTGCCTAGCTCAGCCAGCGGCATGCTGACCGCGAAGACTTCAGTACGCGGGCGACTGATGATGAGTTTGCCGTTCAGATAATGGCGCACTTCTTTGGCCAATGGATCAATCGTCGTCGCCAGGTGCAGCCATTGACCAAAGAGCTCGGGGGTGAAGATCGCCGGCGTGTCGTAGTCGCGCGCTGGCTGACCCGCCCGGCTTGCGATGCCGAGGCGCAGCTTTCCTTCTCGGGTGATCTGCCAGTGAGCCGCTCCATTTTGGTAGCCCTCGGTCATGAAGAGCGAGTTGTAGCTGCGATCCAGTCCATTGATGCGCACCCAGGTGCTGAAACTCAGTGCCAGATGTTCTGAGGGGATACTCAGACGCACTCGGTCACTCACATTACGAAACTCCAGCGCACGCTTTCCCGGCCAGCGACCTTCTGTCCATTCACAGCCGACGATGCTGCCTGCTGGCACTTCTGCTTTCGGCAACGCATGATTTTTCAGCGAGCGCGTCTGGCGTCCATCTTGGAAATCAAAATGCAGCAGCAGCCCCTGATCCTGAGACCATGACCGGCTGCGTAGAAGCCAGTCTTCAAAGGCCAGACGTTCCGATTCAGCGGTACGCTCCTCGACATTATTCAGGGAAGCAAAGGCCGCTTGATCTGCCACCATGCTGCGTGCTGTATCTGCCATGGCCATGGCCTGACCTTCCTTGAGCGACTGCACCGCGTCAGCGGCTCCATGCAGCTCCACCTCGCCTTTAAACACATGCACAGGAGCAGCGGGATCATTCAGATCCAGGCCAAAATCTGTGCCCAGATCCACGATCAGGCCCTTCGGTGTTTGCACACGAAAGCCTTTCGCCTGTGGTGGCACATGGGCACTCAATTTACCGGAGGTACACTGCACCTCGCTGGAGGAGATCAGCTGAAAGGCCGCCGGACCTTCAAGAGTAACACGAGCACCTTGATAAAACTCGATCTGCGCCAGGCCACTCTTCAAATACAGCCAGCCTGGTGTGAGCGGGCTGCCCGGTGCATGAGCTTCACTTTCCCAGACCAGATTCACCCCGCGTGTAAGCACGGCCACAGCAGCGGTGGTGGCCTCGGCTTCCATGCCGGGCGTCGTCAGGCGTTGCGTGAACCAGTTTCCCAGCAATGTCACGCAGGCAGCCAGAGCTGCGACACTGCTGAGTGTGCTGTAGCTGAATCGTGGCGGCGATTTCACAGGCGAGAGCGTGGCGGGCAAAACTGAAATGGACTCCGCAGGCAGCGACGCCAAATCACGAGTCTCTCGCAACATGGCGTCCATGGAAAGCTGCCCCAAGAGCCGCTGCCCGAGTTCAGGGCGCTCATTCAACAACTGTAAAAACGCCGCAGCCTCGACTTCGGTGAGGCAATCTTCCAGGTAGTGCTGGATCAGGACTTCAGGATCATGAGCAGTCTCAGACATGGGCGTGATTCGTTGGGCGGTTCAGTTCCTTCATCAGGCACTCGCGGAGTTTTTCGCGCACGCGCGACAAGGCTCGGCAGACCGTGTCAGCCCTGAGTTCCAGCTGCGTGGCGATTTCTGGCGTGGAGATGTCGCGGTAATAATAGAGCTGGATCAGCTCACGACTCTTTTCTGGTAGCTTGGCCAGGCAGTGGCGCAGCACGCCGATCTCCTCCTCATAACGTGGGGGTGTCTCCGCCTCAGCCGCCAGCAGGCGAATGTGGTCAGCCAGTTTTTGCACCACCTCGGGACGCTCGCGGGTGCGATCACGCCAGAGACGCAGAGCCACATGCCGGGTCATGGTAGCGAGCAGAGGGCGCAGATCATTTTCCAGATCCCACTGTTCCTCCTTGGCCATGAATTCCAGAAAAACCTGCTGGGAGATGTCCTCCATCAGGCCAGGCCACGGAGCATACTTCAGCGCCACGCCTTTCACGAAGTCGTGATGGCTGAGGAAGATCTGGGCGGCGCGCGTCTCGTGCTTGTTCATGAGGTCGCCACTATCTCACATCAACGGGGAAAACCGGACACTTTTTCCATCATCGCATGAGCTGGATTTCTCTGATGCAAGACACCACTGACCCGCCTATCCTACCAGTCTCATGACTCTGCCTGACTGCATCACGATCGAAGAATCCTCCCCAGGTTACCCCATCTACGTCATCAACCATGCCTCAGCCACCGCCCGCGTGGCCCAGCACGGTGCCCATGTCATGGACTGGACTCCCGCCGGGCAGACTCAGCCGGTTCTTTACATGAGCCCTGATGCCACCCTGGAGCACGGCAAGCCCATCCGTGGCGGCATCCCCATTTGCTGGCCCTGGTTTGGCGGCCATCCTACGGCGACGGATATGCCCATGCATGGCTTTGCTCGCATTCTCCCCTGGGAACTCGTGCGTGCAGATGCCAGCGAAAACCACGTCGCCATGCTGTTTAAGCTGGAAAGCAGCGCTGCCACCGAAGCGCTCTGGCCGCAAACATTCCGCTGCCATCTCGGTATCAGCATCGGTGCCGCACTCGAAGTCTCACTCATGACAGAAAACTTGAGTGACACCCCCTTTACCATCACCGAAGCCATGCACACCTACCTCACCGTGGGCGATATTGAAAAAGTCACCGTGCGTGGCCTCGCCAACACCAAATACCTCGACACCGTCGGTGAGCGCACCATGCGGGAGCAGGAAGGCGACATCCTTTTTGACCGTGAGGTCGATCGCCAATACGAAAGCACAGGCGGCGTCATCGTCGAAGACCGCGCCCTGGGCCGTAACCTCGTCGTCAACAAGCTAGGCAGCGGCACCACCGTCATCTGGAACCCCTGGATCGAGAAGTCCAAGCGACTCGCGGACCTCCCTGACGAAGCCTATCACGGCTTCCTATGTGTCGAGGCCGCCAACGCCGGAGACAGTGCCGTCACCGTCATGCCAGGTGGCAAACATGTGCTGCTGACCCAGGTATCGCTGCCATCGATCGTCTGATTCCACCTTTCCAGCACGGCTGGATTTACCGAATCACTTGATTTTCTGATGACTGTCCCGATTGTGCACGCCCCCTAAACCTTTCTTCCGCCGCACCGTCCGATGAAATTTGCCATCTTTGGAGACATCCACGCCAATCTGGAGGCGCTCCAGGCCGTGCTGTGGGACGCTCAGGAGCAGGGCTGTTCGAACTACGTCTGCCTCGGTGACATCGTCGGTTACGCCGCCAATCCATCCGAGTGCCTAGAAACCGTGCGCCAGATGGGCTGCCCCGTCGTCAGGGGAAATCATGACGAAGGTGCTGCCAGCGAGTCCAACCTCGAAGAGCTCAATCCTCTGGCCCAGGCCGCACTGCTCTGGACACGCTCTCAGCTGAGTGAAGATCAGCGCCAGTGGCTGCGTGACCTCAAACTCGTCAGGCAGGTCCGCGATTTCACCGTCGTCCATTCCACTTTAGATTCACCCGGCAGCTGGGGTTATGTCACGAACCGCTTCGATGCCATGGCCAGCTTCAGCTACCAGTTCACACAGGTCTGCTTTTATGGTCACACGCATGTGCCACGTATTTTTGAAAAGGATGACGCTGTCCGTGCTGCCCGTGGCAATGATGTGCAGCTCCAGCGTGGGGTAAAATATTTCGTCAACGTCGGCAGCGTCGGCCAACCACGAGACGGTGACTGGCGCAGCGCCTACGCCATTTATGACGTGCAGGCCCAGACCATCACCATCCGGCGTCTGGAATATGACATCCAAACCGCCCAG
>CANHTV010000270.1 GCA_947463285.1 Verrucomicrobiaceae bacterium
CCAGTTCACAAAGTCCGCGCTGCGATGCAGCCGCACGACCCTGCCTTGATAGTGATGGGTGGAAGGCATCGCGTTCTGAGCGGTGAGGAAATACTGCCCGTCCCACTGATACAAGCCGCCACAGGGTTCGAGGTGAAAGCCCGGCACCAGCAGATCTTCCTTTCGAAGCTCGGCTTTGATGGGTTGAACGTCTTTGACGGGTTTCCAGGTCAGCCCGTCAGCACTCACGAAAGGCAGCAAGGTGCCGAGTCGTGTGTGATGCCGGAAATAAACGTGGGTGGTCATCTTGTAACGTCGGGCAGGATCAGGATCAGAGTCATCTTTGATCACCTTGAGGTTCACAAATCCCCAGGCCGCGCCGACGTCGATGAGGTTGTTGTTTTTTGTGCCGCCAAATTTCACTAGGCCAAGATTGGGCTTCGTCCAATTCACCCCATCAGCACTTTCTGCATAAGCCGCACGCCAGCGGGCTGAGGCGATGTTGCTGTTAACCGCATCATCAAAGGCCACATACCACATCCGATAGCGGCCGCCGTCATGGATAACTGAGCCATAAAACTGCACGCCTTGTGCATCTGAGCTGCCGGGGGCTCCGCGTGGTAAGATCGGATTCGCTGGATGCCTGACCGGTTGGCGCATTTGCAGCCTAAGATTCTGCGTGTGTGGGATCGCCACATTGTCGAAGGAGAACAGGGTCAGTGCCTTGGTTTCATCAAACAAGTCAGCTGCGATGACTGGCGTGGAGGCAATGAGAAAGGCGGTGAATAGCAGCTTCATGAGAAATGGTCTGTGTTCAGGTTAAAGCATAGCCGCTGATGCTGTTGAGAGGCCAGATGGAAAAACATGAGGTTCTCACTTTCTAAAATATTATATTTATATAATATATAATAAATATCAATTATATTAGACTCATTATTGTTTATGGTATAATATTTATATAATCTGTAAATAAAACGATATTATGTTGAAACTCAAGTCCTCCACTCTTCGCGTCCTGAAGGTTCTCTTGACTGTCACGTTGATGACATCGGCGCTTACTGTTTCAGCCCAGCTGCCCAGCACCACAGCGGGCACATATCAGGCGCTGCTTGATCACCATGCTTGGTACAATGGTGGATATGGTGGCAGTCTGCGCATCACGGTGACAACTACAGGTTCGTATTCAGGGACGATCACGCGTGGTATTCATGAAAACACGATCAAAGGCAAGTTTACACAAGCCACCGTGGAAGCTGTGCCGCAGAGCACTTTTTTTGTGCCGCGTCGTTACCCATACGCGCCGTTATTTGTGACACTTCAGATCCCTTCTGGCGAGAATACCATCACAGGCACCTTACTCGAGCCTAGCGGAGAGATCCTCAGCATCAGTGGACGCAAAGCTGGGTTCAGCACTAAGCTGCCAGCCACCGGATACATCGGGACTTGGAATACAGCCTATGAAATCCCGGTAGTACACGTTGGTGATGCCGCTCTACCTCAGGGAGCCTGCTGGGCACGGCAGAAAATCTCCAGCAGTGGCGTGGCAACGTGGATCGGCAGACTGCCAGACGGTAACAGCTTCACCCACAGTTCGCTGCTTTCAGCGAGTGGTCATGCGGCTTTACACGTGATGTTGCATGGTTATCGGGCTTCGATTCAAGGATGGCAGGTCTTAAATGCTGAAAGCAAGACTTCCATCGCCACTCTCTATTGGATCAAGTCCGCTTTCAGCAAAACCAAGTATCCAGATGGTTTTCCGATGCTGACACTCTTGGGCAACGGCGGCAAATACACCGCACCAACTGGTAGCAATCTTATTTTTGGCATCACTTCAGGACAACAAAATGCACGTTTCGCCTTCTCTCAGGGAGGCTTGGCTAGTAGCTTCAGCCAGCCTTTCACAATGGGTGCCAAACATAAAATCACCCTGCCAACCGGCTCGGGAAACCCTTACCAAATCAAAGCCACTCTCGATCCAGCTACGGGCATTCTTCTTGGTAGCGGAAAAGCCATCAACTACGTCAGCACCAATCCTAGCAGTGGCCGCCCTGGAACCTTCAGTGCTCTCGCGATCCCTGGAAGGAATGTTGCCCTGGGGAACTTCCAACTGCCTGTCAGTATGGCCATAGGTGCGCAAATTCTGTCTGGAAAACTCGTGGCAGAAGAAAACGAGCTGCTGAACTACTGATTTAACGGCATTCCCACCACGCTGGAGCGAACGGCCTTTTGACAAACGGCTGCAGCGCGGCACTCTGGGAGTCCTTTGAAAAACGTCCTCTTTGTCTGCACTGGAAACACCTGCCGCAGCCCCCTGGCTGAGGTGCTTTTCCGTGACCTCGTCAAAGATGCCACGGATTACGAGGTTGGCAGTGCGGGGACCGGGGCCTTTTCTGGGCAAAACGCCAGTCGGCATAGCGTCAGTCTCGCTAAATTCAAAGGGCTGGATTTGAGCAAGCATCAAAGCCGTGCGGTCACCATCGACCTCATCGAAAAAGCTACCCACATCTTTGCCCTCGGACGCTCCCACTTGTCTGCTCTGCTCTCCGATTATCCAGAGGCTGAGGACAAAATTTATCTCCTGAGCGAATTCACCGCTGATGATCGTCTGCGTGGGCGAGACGTTAGCGATCCTTTTGGTGGTGACCTCGAAGAATACCGCGAGATGCAGGAGCACCTCGAACAACTCCTGCCCAGTATTCATGCCTTCATTGAGCAGACCTGGAAACCTGCACAACCTTGATTTTCCCAACCATTTCCTGACATGTCAGCCACCTCCCTGCCCCAAAAAATCTCCATCGCATCTGATCACGGCGGTCTTGCCCTGAAAAACGCCGTCGTCACCCACCTACAGACAGCTGGCTACGGCGTCGAGGACCTTGGCACGCACAACATGGACAGCGTGGATTATCCAGACTTCGCTGAACTGGTTTCCGAGCGTGTTTTAGATGGCCGCGCAGACGCCGGCATCCTCGTCTGTACCACCGGCATCGGCATGTCCATCAGTGCGAACCGACATGCAGGTATCCAGGCCAGTCTTGTGCATGATGCCGAGACCGCTGCCATCACGCGTGAGCACAACGCGTCCAACATTCTCTGCCTCGCTGGCCAAACCACACCCGTAACAACTGCTATGGAAATCGTGGACACCTGGTTGAAGACACCCTTCGCCGGAGGCCGCCACGGCCGCAGAGTCGATAAAATGAACACCCAAGCCCACCCCCTCAGCATCCTCGCCAGCTCCGATCCCGCCGTTGCAGAAATCATTCGCGGTGAGCAGCATCGTCAGCAAAACAACATTGAGCTCATCGCCAGTGAGAACTTCACCAGCCGTGCCGTCATGGCTGCCCAGGGCTCATGTCTCACCAACAAATATGCCGAAGGTTATCCCGGCAAGCGTTGGTATGGCGGCTGTGAGGAAGTGGACAAAGTTGAGCAGCTCGCCATCGACCGCGCCTGCGAACTTTTTGGTGCCAAGTATGCCAACGTGCAGCCTCACTCCGGCTCACAGGCCAATGCCGCCGTCTATTTCAGCGTGCTTCAGCCAGGTGACAAAGTATTGGGCATGAACCTCGCTCACGGCGGCCATTTGACCCATGGAAATCCAGCCAATTTCTCAGGTCGCTTTTACAACTTCTGCCAATACGGCGTCAGCCAAACCGACGAGCGCATCGACTATGATGAGCTCGCCGATGTGGCCCAACGTGAGCAGCCCAAAATGATCACTGCTGGAGCCTCGGCTTATCCGCGTATCATCGACTTCAAAAAGATGAGCGAGATCGCCAAAAGCGTTGGTGCCTACCTCTTCGTCGATATGGCCCACATCGCGGGTCTCGTCGCCGGCGGAGCACATCCATCGCCGATGGAGTATGCTGACTTCGTCACGAGCACCACCCATAAGAGCCTGCGAGGCCCTCGTGGCGGTATCATCCTGACGAACAGCGAGGAGCTGATCAAGAAGATCAACAGCCAGGTTTTCCCAGGCGTTCAAGGTGGCCCGCTGATGCACGTCATCGCCGCCAAGGCCGTTTGCTTTGGGGAGTGTCTCAAGCCTGACTTCAAAGACTACACGGCGCAGGTCGTGAAAAATGCTCAGGCTCTCGCAGCTCGTATGAGCCAGCTAGGCTACCGCATTGTCAGTGGTGGCACGGATAATCACGTCATGCTCGTCGATCTCCGTCCGAAGGGGCTCAACGGCAAGGTCGCCAGCGAAACCCTCGACCACGCAGGCATCACCGTGAACAAAAACGGCATTCCTTTCGATACCGAGAAAATCACCCTCGGTGGTGGCATCCGTATCGGCACTCCAGCCGTCACAACGCGTGGCATGAAAGAGGCCGAGATGGTGTTGATCGCCAACTGGATCGACAAAGCTCTCAGCAACAAAGACAACGCCGCGGTTCTCGGTGAAATCAAAGCTGAGATCGCCAAAGTGAACGAGCGTTTTCTGCTGCCATAATCTCACCGACAGCACTCACATCGGGCCGGGAGCACATCCCGGCCCGAATTTTTTTATCCCCTTTTGCCAGCCCCCCCCCGCCTATGCTTTCAGCCAACGAACTGACCCTCTCCTACGGAAATCAACAACTCCTCGAAGGCGTCACACTCGCCGTGAATGAAGGTGAAAAAGTAGGCCTGGTCGGGCGCAACGGCTGTGGCAAAACCAGCCTGCTGAAAATCCTCGCCGGTGTCGAAAGGCCTGACACGGGAGATCTCTCCATCCAGCGCGGATTGCGTGTCGGCTACCTGCCGCAGGAATTTGAACTCAACGGTGAAACCACCGTGCTCGCCAACATCCAATCAGGCGTGGCCGATCTCGTGGAAATGATCCGCCGCTACGAAGCGGGAGAAGGCAGCGAGGCTGAACTCGCCGAGATGCTGCATCAAATCGAGGCTGCTGATGGCTGGAATCTCGACAGCCGCATCCGTGCCATCACCACAGCGCTAGCCGCGCCGCCATTGGAGGCGCTCGTGGCCCCGCTTTCAGGTGGTGAAAAACGCCGTGTCGCACTCTGTCGTTCACTCATTGCCCAGCCGGAATTGCTTCTGCTGGATGAGCCCACCAACCATCTGGATTCCGAGTCCATCCGTTGGCTTGAAGAGTATTTGAAGAGCTTTCCTGGTGCCGTCATTTTCGTAACGCATGATCGCTATTTCCTTGATGTGATCGCCACCCGCATCTTGGAGATTTCTGAAGGCCGCTGTTACTCACACGAGGGCAATTACACGGCCTATCTGGAAAGCAAAGCCGCCCGCCAGCAGATCGCCGAGCAGACAGAAAGACGTCGGCAGCGCTTCCTGCGCACTGAGCTCGAATGGGTGCGCTCAGGCGTCAAAGCGCGCGGCACCAAATCGCGGCACAGGTTGGACATGTTTTACCAGATCGAAGGCCTGGAAGCGCCTCCTGAAGAGCGTGAAATGGATCTGCTGCTGCCA
>CANHTV010000271.1 GCA_947463285.1 Verrucomicrobiaceae bacterium
AGCTGCAAAAGACGTTTTGACTCACGACTGATCTGAAGATCCAGCTGTCGCAAGTAGCGCCGCACAAACGGAGCTTTGGGACGTAGGGTGATCGTTGCAACACCAGGCGAATCCTCAGCTTCCTTGACCAGGAAATGTCTCGTCAGATCTTCGGGTGAGGCTTCGCGGCCACTGAGGAAACGTGCCCACATGCGGTAGCGTGCATCATCTTTCTCCAGCACCTGCCAAGGCGCGGCAGCAAACTCGCGAACACGAAATTCTTTGAGATCATGCACCAGCACGGTCGTTACGGGATCGCCTAGCTCCCAGCGAAAAGCTCCATCTTGGAAGCGCCAGAAGGTGCCCTGGGATTTGGCCGGTTCCTTGAGCGCCGGGATGGTGCGTGTCTGCTGAAAAGCTACCTGCATGTCAGCCATGCCTTTTTGAGCAGCAGCCCATTCCTGCATGATTTTGGGTAAATCCGCCTCTGGTTTAGGCAGGACCACGGCTTGAGAAAACGCAGAGAAAATCGTCAGAACCCAAAGAAACAAAACACGCATGAGTGGAGTGAAGCGAGAAGTGAGGTTTATGGCAACAGGGCTTTAAGATCACGAACATGCTGACGAACATCGGCTGCCAACAGCAGCGCCGACACCACCACCACTCGTCGAGCCCCAGCAGCGAGGATTTCCGGCAGACGCGCTTCATTCACGCCGCCGATGCAGAAGATCGGGAGACTGAGCCTGCGATGAGCTTCTGCAACATTCGCAAGACCGATTGGCATATAATCTGGCTTGGTTCCTGTGGCATACAAGGGCCCAAAGCCAATGTAATCAGCCTGTTCATCAGCCGCGGCGCAGGCTTGATCGAGGCTGTGCGTTGATTTACCGACGAAAACATCCGGCCCCACCACCGCTCGGGCTCTGGCCACAGCTTCGTCATCCTGCCCGACATGCACGCCTTCACTGCCTAACGCAGCCGCGACTTGCAGATGGTCATTGATGATCAAAGGCACACCAAGAGCACGCGTGATCGGCAACATCCGCAAAGCCAGCTTTTCCACTTCGGCCACATTTAGTTTTTTGGCACGGAGTTGCAGCAGATCGACTCCGCCTTCGCAAAGCGCCGCTGTCATATTTTCCACCCGCTCCGGCAAAACATAACCGAGATCGAGAATGCCGTAGAGCTTGGCATTTTGCAGGACAGTGAATGAAGAACGTGAATCAGACATGGGCTGCATGAACCCTCATGCTGAGATAAATTCAAGCCAAGCCTACGCAATGATGTCCCGCAGCACATTCCCGTGCACATCGGTAAGCCGCAGATCGCGGCCGCTGAAGCGGTAGGTGAGTTGTTCATGGTCGATGCCCATGAGGTGCAGCACGGTGGCCCACATGTCATAGACGGTACAGACGTTTTCGATGGCGTGATAGCCGAAGTCATCGGTGGCACCATAGATGTGGCCGCCTTTGACACCGCCACCGGCCATCCAGATGCTGAAGCCATAGGGATTGTGGTCACGCCCATCACTGCCCTGTGCAAACGGGGTGCGGCCAAACTCGCCAGCCCATATTACCAGGGTGCTATCCAGCAGACCGCGTGATTTGAGGTCTTTGATCAGTGCGGCGATGGGTTGATCCACCTGCTGCGCCATCAGGCCATGGCCTTTTTTGATCTGTCCATGCTGGTCCCATGGATTCGGGGCCTGTCCGCCGCCGATGTTTTGTGGTAGGCAGCTTAGTTCGACAAAACGTACACCTCTTTCCACCAGCCGCCGCGCCAGCAGGCACTGCCGCGCGTACTCCGGCATGGAGTTGCTGCCGCCTGTATCTTGGCCGATGCCGTAGAGCTGCTTCGTCGCTGCGGTCTCGCCAGAGATGTCGCAGAGTTCAGGTACGGCGGCCTGCATGCGCCAGGCCATCTCGTAGTTTGAAATGGCGGCTTCGATGTGCATATCGTGCTGCGTGGTGCTGGCGAAGCGCTTGTCCATGGCGCCGATGAAGTCGAGTTGGCGTCTTTGCAGATCGCGCGGCTGATGGGGGCGGATGTTTGCCACCGCCTCGGCTAGATCTGCCTTGATGATGCTGGCCTGATGTTGTGCAGGCAGAAAGCCATTGCTGAAAAGACCGACGCCACCATGTGGTGCCACCGCACCACCACTTTGCAGTACCACATAGCCCGGCAGGTCGCGAGATTCTGTGCCCAGTCCATAGCTCGTCCAGGCTCCGACACTCGGGTAGCCGAGGAAGGGAAAGCCGGAGTGCATGAAGAAGTTCCCCTGCGCGTGCTCGCTGAACTTCGCGGTCATGCTGCGGATCACGCATAGCTCATCGGCCACCGTGGCCATGTGCGGAAAGAGATCACTCACCGGCATACCACTCTGCCCATGTTGTTTAAAAGCCCAGTGAGAGGGCTGCACCGTGCCGTTGTTGTTGAACTGCGTCTTCTTCACCTCGCCTGGCATCGGTTTGCCCGCGTATTTTTCGAGCAGCGGCTTCGGATCAAACGAGTCAATGTGGGAGACGCCGCCGCTCATGTAGCAAAAGATCACGCTGCGTGCCTTCGGCGCGAAACGCTTGGCTCGATGCACGAGTGCGGCTTGGGACTCGTCTTGCATTAAGCCAGCAAGAGCGGCCATGCCGAAGCCGGTGGAGGTGCGGGAGAGGAGGGCGCGGCGGGAGACGTTCGCTGTTCTCAGTTCTCGGTTCTCGGTTCTCAGTTTACGAGTCATAGGTGCTTGGGCGACGGTCGAGGTTTTAGGACAGGTAATTGATGAAGGCACCGATCTTGTTTCGATTAAGGTTCGCTTGCGCATATAGCGAATCGAATTGATCCATGATGCAGTATCTCTGATCGAGGCAGCTGTAGAGCTGGCTATGGATTTCCGAGCTTGAACGTTGCGCGTATTGGAGGAAACGAATGAATTCTCTGTTGGTGCCGCCACCCAAGCTCTTGGAAATGTTGTTCATGATTGAGCCTGAAGAACCGATTATCTGATCCTTGTTGGAGAAAGCTTTTCCTAAACCACTTGAGGCGGCCAAGGCATAAACTCCTCTGCAGACCTCTCTGGCGACCTGCCAATATTCGTTGTCTTCAAATCGCTCGATTTTCATATTGGTGGGTTTAGAAACAGAGAACGGAGAACAGGCCAACCTAGCGTAGGTAGATGAACTCTTTGAGGTTGATCAGCGACTGCGCGAGGCTGGTCCACGCTTGCACCTTCGGATCGTCAGAACTTGATGCCGTGCGAGCGGCTTCGAGGGCTTGATTTGCCGCATCGCGTTGAGATCGCAGTGTGTTAAGTTGCTGGCGCTGAGGCTCCGTGAGCGCGGCGAGGATGTCGGATTCGCGAATCGTATTGGCTTCGATGGTGGCGGTCTTGGTGATTTCTTCGGGCGACAAAGCGCGGTCGTAGAGGCGGGCGCGGTAGATGCGACCAGAGAGACCTTTGTTGCCATTTGGGGCACCGTGGCGGCAGCCGAGGATGACCTGGCTTTGGTCGGGCTCGAAGATGGCGCCGGGGGCTTTGCGGTAGGTGCGGCCGTAGGGTTGGCCATCGCGGTAGCCACGGATGGTGCCATCGGCTTGATAGACGACGGCGACGTGCACAGGGCGTGTGGCGGCCTCGGACTCGGCGGGGCCTTCGAAGAGTTCGCTGCGGTTGAAGTGATCGCTGCCAGCAACCCAGTGGGCGGCTTGTTTTTCGCCGAAGACAAGGGAGTCGAAGAGGCCGCCGTTTTTTTCCTGCACGGTGATGACGCCGCCGCCTTGCTGCGTGAGGTTATCAAGCTGCACCCAGGCTTCGAGGGTCTTGGCAGTGATTTCTTTCGGCAAGGAGCCGCTTTGAGCCATGGATTTACCATCGAGGATGAGGGTGCCGTTTTCGAGGCGGGCATTGCCGGTGAGGGTGATGGGCAGTCGGCCTTGGTTGTCTTTGAGGTCGTCGAAGGTCCATTCGGCGAGTGGGGAAGGGACGGAAGAGACCGAAGCGACGGAAGGGAGGGCTTTGAGGCGTTTTTGGCGGGCGGGCTCGAGAACGGCGGCGATCTGGCGATTGAGCGTGGCGAGCTGGTTTTCTTGTTGGGAGAGGTTTTGAGCTTCTTGGGTGCTTTCGGCTTGGAGCGAGGTCAGGTAGGCTTGGCTTTGCTTGATCTCGTCATCGGTGGCTTCGCGGGCGAAAGCTTCGCGGAACATCTGGCGGAGGCGAAGGTCGTCGGGGCGGTCTTTGAGAGCGTTGAGGGTGCGCAGAGCCCAACTGCGTGCCCAACTGATGACGTTGGGATCGTTGAGCAAGGTCAGCGATTGTGCGGGGACGTTGGTGGAGTCGCGCTTGCCGCGGGTGGCGAAGGGCACGGGCGCATCGAAGGTGGTAAGGAAGGGCGGAAGCGAGTTGCGGATGACTTTGACGTAGATGCTGCGTCGCTCATCGCCGCTTCCAACGGACTCGCCGTAAAGGGTGGGATCGAGTTTGCCGGAAAGGCTGAGGATGGAGTCACGGATGGCCTCGGCTTCGAGGCGGCGGGTGCTCCAGTGGCTCAGGAGTTTGTTTTCGGGGTCGCTAGCGTTGCTGCCGGATGCTCGTTGGAAGGTCTTCGACATCAACATGTCGCGCAGGAGGCTTTTGATGCTGCCGCCGGAGGAGATGAAGCGTTGGGCGAGGAAGTCGAGCAGCTCGGGATGCGTCGGGAGGTCGCCGAGTTTGCCGAAGTTATCGACGCTGGCGACGATGCCGCGGCCAAAGACGTGATGCCAGATGCGGTTCACGATGACGCGGGCGGTGAGCGGGTTGTTTTTCATATCCGCCATGCGCTCGGCGAGTTCGAGTCGCCCGCTTTGCTTGGTGGCGAAGGGCGTTGGGTCGAGCGCTTCGAGGAAACGACGCGAGACTAGTTCAGCGGGCTGTTTGTGATCGCCACGGACGAAGAGCGGGGCGTCCTTGGCATCGGCTTCGATGACGCCGGGCACGCGGGTGGGAAGCGGGAGCTTGGCTTCGAGGTCCGCGTAGCGGCGGAGGAGTGGCGTGATGGAGTCGAGGGAGAGCTTTTTGGATTGGATGAGGGTGTCGAGGGCTTCGGCATCGGTATCGGTGAGGGAGTTGGATTGCCAGGCCATGATGAGCTGAGAGGGGGGGGAGGCCGAGGGCGTCCGCGCTCTTGGTGGCGTCTTGTCCTTGGTGATGATGGCTTCGTTCAGGATGAACCATGAGGAAGAGTCCGCTTTGTATTCTGCCGGCATGTCGGCGGCGGTGGTGAGCTGGAGAAAGATTTCGTCTCCTTTCCAGAATTCGAGGTCGAGGCTACGCCAACCGAGTTTTTCGTCCTTGGCGTCTTTGAGCTCGATGGCCTTGTGGATGGTGCCGGTGCGTGGGTAGTTTTGGACGACGTATTTGGCTTTTACGCCGCCGTTTCCTGCGACGCGGAACCACAAG
>CANHTV010000272.1 GCA_947463285.1 Verrucomicrobiaceae bacterium
CGCCAGACGGGCGGCTCAGGTTTTACCGTCAGATTGGCTGTTGCTTGAGCCGCAAGCTCTTTGTTTTTGGCGAGAGCCGCCGTGGCCTCGGCTTTACGCTGAGCAGACTTTTCAATGACGGAAGCCAGCCCCGACTGCTCAAGCACCGTCTCACGCCAGACCGGCGGACCGAGCTCCAATGCAGAAACACCAACAAAAAGAGCGGCCAGTAAAGTGAGCCACAGACGTGCTTTACTAGAAATGCGCGCTGTCGATGCAGGTTTGTCGGCTTCCGAAACATCCTTTTCCTGTTCATCCGGTTGCGCCACAAACTGGGGCAGTCGTTGAAAGCTTTTGGCCGCCATCACAGCCCCCACGGAGGCACAGGCTGTGGCCAGAATAGTAGGAACAATGACTTGGAAGCTGTTCCGAATGCCAGCTGCGTTGAGGAAGTTCATAGCAGACATTGGAATGAGCGTAAAAGCTCCAGTATTTAAGGCCAGGAATGTGATCATGGCGTTGCTAGCGCTCTGTTTATGCGGATTCAGCTCCTGAAGATGCCCCATCGCCTTCAATCCAAGCGGTGTCGCATTGTTCGAGAGTCCAAGCATGTTGGCGGAAAGATTCATCACCATCGCACTCATCGCGGGATGACCGGTAGGCACATCAGGAAAGAGCCGACGAAGCAGCGGCGAGAGCACGCGCACCACGGCCTCCAGAACCCCCGCTTTTTCCAGTAATCTCAGCACACCCAGCCAGAACATCATCATACCAGCCAGAGGCAGAGCGATACCCATAACGGCTTTTTCCGCCCCCTTCATCGCAGCATCAATGACGCTAGCTTCTCCCGAAACCCGGCCTACGAGACCGGCAACGATGAGTCCGATGAAAAGCAGAGTGGCCCAGATATTGTTCAGCATGGCGATAAAAAGCGTTGAATCCGTTTCTGATAAGCGGGCGTAGATGTCCCGTTAAACAGCGCTTTGAGCAACAGGCAAAAACGACTGATGCTTACATTGACGCTCGATTTACTCCACAATATTCCGTTTCCCTCTTCTCGTTATCCATGTCCTGCCCGATCCAAATGGCCAGTCAACTCAGTGGACTCAGCCCTCATGTCATCCGTATCTGGGAGAGACGTTATGGCGCTTTGAGTCCCAGCCGCACGGATACCAACCGCAGAATGTACTGTGACGAGGCCATTGAGCGTCTGAAACTGCTCCGCGAACTTACTGAACAAGGCCATCGTATCGGCAATATCGCGAGGATGCCCACGGAGGAACTACAAAAACTGCGGGACCAACAACTTCAAAACCGGGCACCCACGTCACAACCCAATGCCTTCAGTGTCGATGCCACGACACCTCTGGAGACCCATCAGCAATTCATCGACCTCTGCATCGAAGCATCCAAGGCCTATGACAGTGATCGCCTGCGCCGTCTTTTGCAACGTGCCCGCCAGCAGTTCGGTCAGCGTGGAATGCTGCATCACGTCATTGGCCCGCTCATCATCCATGTCGGAGAAGAATGGCAGGCTGGTAATCTCCGCCCGAGTCAGGAACATGTGACGACCTCGGTTATTCGTGAAATTTTGATGACGCCTGTTCCAGGGAGTCAAACAGCGGCCAACGCCCCTGAAATCATCATCACGACACCCGCGGGCGAAATGCATGAACTAGGGGCGCTGCTTGCGTCGGCCTCAGCACGCGATCTGGGCTGGAAAATCACTTACCTCGGCCCCAATTTACCTATCGAGGAAATCGCAGCCTGTGCCAAAGCCCGTAAAGCCAGAGCTGTGGCATTGAGTGTGGTTTACCCAGAAAACTGCCCTACGATAGAAGCTAAGCTGCGTCACCTGAGGCAACTTTTGCCTGAACCCATGTCGCTTATTGTCGGTGGACGCGCGGCAAGAGGCTACGAAGCTAAACTGGGTAGTATCAACATCCAGTGGGCACATTCCCTGAATGGCTTGGATCGAATTTTGACCCAAGCTGTCTCAGCCTAAAGTCGCCGACTCCGTCCAGTCAGCGTACTCCGCAGGTATCGGAGCCTCAAAGTTCAACGGTTGATCATGGATCGGGTGATTGAAGCTGAGCCGCCAGGCATGGAGCATCAGGCGTGAAACGGAGACGATCTGACGTTTAGGATTTCCATAGATAGGATCTCCCAAGATTGGATGGCCCAAACTCTCGCGCATGTGAACACGGATCTGATGAGTGCGCCCAGTCAGCAGCTTGCAGCGGATTAGGGCACTGCCTTTAAATTGGCTGATCTGCTCCCACTCCGTCACCGCTTCTTTGCCCGCCCCATCATACAGAATAGCCATGCGTTTGCGATCCACCGGGTGGCGGCCCAGCATGTTTTGGATTCGCCCGCTCTTTTCCTTCGGCAGGCCATTGATCGCTGCGAGATAGATTTTGCTCAATCGGCGCTCCGCAAAGGCCTCTGTCAGGCGGCGATGTGCGATGTCGTTTTTGGCGACGACCATGCAGCCAGATGTGTCTTTATCGAGTCGATGTACGATGCCTGGCCGCATCTCCCCACCGATACCGCTCAGATCGTCACAGTGATGCAGCAAAGCATTCACCAGCGTGCCATCGGGATTTCCGGCAGCCGGATGCACGACCAGTCCAGGGGCTTTGTTCAGCACGAGGATGTCTTTATCTTCAAATAAAACGTCCAGAGGGATATCCTGTGCCTCCACGGTGACTGGTGCAGCCTCTGGGATGACCACCACGATGGCGTCTCCTGACTTCAACGTCGCGCTCGCTTTGGCAGGCCGTCCATTCAAAGTGATGTGACCATCCTTTAGCAGATCCTGAATGCGAGCACGAGAAAGCTCGGGCAGTCGTCCCGTGAGATATTTATCCAGCCTCAGTCCGAGGTCTTCCAGCGCAGTAATAATCCAGTCCACTGCACATTGTGATTATTCGAATTAATTTAGCAATCTGTAATTTCTGGCATTTCTTTTGCGATAGCCTTAAAGAAATGGTCTTGCTGTTAGCCTATTGTCGGAAACACCGAGCCCCGCATCCCCTGCCCTTTTTAATCCTTGCAAGCCGCCCCTGAACAAACCTACCTCAGCACATGCCCCGTCTGTCAAAATCAGATCGATGTGACATCGCTGGAGCCTTTCACCAAGCTCAAATGCCCATTCTGTGGTCAAATGGTACGAGTCAGGCGGAAGTTTGACCACTTTGTCATCGTGCGTCAGATCGGTGAAGGCGGAATGAGCCGTGTGTTCGAGGCCGAGGATGAAACACTTGGCCGTCGAGTAGCTCTAAAAATTCTCAATCGACAGTATGGACGTGACGCGATCCGAGTGGAGCAATTCCGCCAAGAGGCGCTCATCACCGCTAATGTGAATCACCCGAATGTCATCAAGCTCTACTCCGTGGGCTACGATCAGGGTTACTTCTACATCGCCATGGAACTCGTTGGCGGCGGTAATCTTGAGCAGCGCATACGCCGTGAAGGCAAGATCTCTGAAGAAGACAGCCTGCGCATCGGCCGCGAAGTGGCGGAAGGTCTGCGTGCGGCCCAGCAGATGGGCCTGATCCACCGTGACGTCAAACCAGCGAACATTTTGTTCACCGAAACAGGCACCGCCAAAGTGGTGGATTTTGGATTGGCGCTTTTTGTCGCGCGAGGCCCTGATTCGTCCGGCGAAATCTGGGCCACACCCTACTATGTCGCCCCCGAAAAAGTGCTAGATAATCGTGAGGATTATCGCAGTGACATCTTCAGCCTCGGAGCCAGTCTTTATCACGCGCTCACCGGGCACCCACCGCATAAGGCTGACACTAACAGCATCGAGCAATTGCGCATGATCAAGTGCCGCCGTGTTGCTTTGGAGGACAGTGGGCTGCGATTTGCGCCACGCACCGTGCATGTGGTCAATCGCATGGTGGCTTTTAGACCCCAGGAACGCTGCGCCAACTACGATGAAACCGTCGATGAACTGCGCCTCGCAGAAGGCCTGCTCAGCCAGGGATATGCCTCGCGGCTAAGCAGTCGCAAAATGCGCTGGAGCCTCGCTGCTGCCGCAGCTTTGACCATCGCTTTCGGCATCGGCTGGCTGCTGCAATTCACGGGTGGCAAACGTGCAGCAGACATCACTGCAAAGGTCGAGACAAGCCGCAGTGAGCTCAGCGGCGAAGGCGTCATCGTTCAGGCCAGTGGTAAAAGAACCGTGGCTGAACGCTTCATCGCCGCCCGAGAACTCATGCTGAAAAAAGGTGAATTCGCTGAAGCTCGTCATCAGTTTGAAAACCTCACCAAAACTGAAGACATCAGACAGCCCACACTGAACTGGTCACGCTTTAACGCCGCGCTCTGCGCCATCATCATTGGCAAAAAGGATGACGGCGCTAAACAGCTGCGTGCCATGGCGTCAGATACGGGCACCGGCAGCAGCTTGGTGACGCCAGAGCTGGCGACTTTTTTCCAGACACTGGGTAAACGTATGGGAGATGGTTTGGCCCTGAAGACACCTCTCGCGGAACTCGGCTACACCAATGACAGTGAGGCTTTGCTTGGCTACTTGATTCACGGTCTCGCTGAGTGGCATCATGGAGATGCCCTTCTAGGAGCCAGTGAGCTGACTTACTTCAAGGAGCATCTCACCAGTCTGAAACCGGCCTCGACCACGACTTCCCTGGACTGGATTCTGCAATATGAGGCGCTGGTGAACATGAATCAGCGCGAGCTGGATCTCGCGCTTACCATGAAGCAGCCTGAACCGCCACAAAGCTTGGAAGAATGCCAAAAAAGCCTCAGCCAGCTGCGCACTCTGAGAGAAACCCTGAAGTCATCCACAGGCTTGAAGAACACCATCGAAGCTTGGGAAAAGCAGATCAAAAAAGACATGACCCGCCTCTTCCTGGTGCAAAAACAGCAGCAGATGGCCGAGGACAAAGAACTGCGGCAGCGGGAGCTTGCTCAGTGGACCGAGATCACTGCCACACTGCCTTCATTGATTGATGGCTATGATTATGCCCGTGTGATTGACATGCTCAGAGACATGCGCTTCGAGTCAGCCGAGGTGCAGTCCGCGCTCGAAGGCCGCCGCTATTTATACCAGCAGGCACAAAGCTTCCTGACTCAACTCTTTGCCGATCTACCAGAACTCGGCGGCTACAGCGGGCGTCTGGTCAGGACTGAAGGCAGCTCGGTGTTGGGCAAAATGATCTCAGCAAAAACACAGTCCGTCGAGATCCAACAGGAACGTGGAGTCATCACACTACCTCTGGATACCTTCACCGCACAGACTTTGATTGATGCAGGTCAATATTTTGCCTCACTGATTACCGACAGCACAGATTTCTACCATCGACAGGAGCTCATAGCCGCATTTGCACGCGTCGCAGGTCTGCCCAATCTTTCGGCAACCGTCGCTGCACAGTTGATGGAAGAAAACCGC
>CANHTV010000273.1 GCA_947463285.1 Verrucomicrobiaceae bacterium
AGGAAGCCGAGGACCTGGCCTTTTTCGACGGTGAAGGAGACGTCATCCACCGCCACCTTGCTGCCGAACACTTTTCGGAGGTTTTGCACTTGGATCATAATGTCACTGTCATGGTTTGTTGGGTTTATCTGAGAAGGGCGGCAGTGGGACACACTGGCGCACTACGTCGTTCAAAAAAAACGCGGGCCGTTTATTGGTTGCTAGTCATTGTTTTGCAACTGGATTTTCCAGACTTAAAATCCAACTGCGGCTCCTCTAAGGAAGAATTCCACCCTTGCCCCACAGGTGGACGCGGCCTACTTGCCGGATGCACGCCATTCATGCCATCGCCACGCTACGCACTTGTTACACGGACAAGTTTGGCGTGCCGCGTCAGTCGGGACTGGTTCCTAGCGCTTGGGGGGTGATTGAGTTTGCGCCTTCCTACAGGCGCGCTGAAGCCGTCCGTGGCATCGAAGAATTCAGCCATCTTTGGCTTATCACGCAGTTTCACTTGGTCAAAGAAGAGCCCACTTCACTGACGGTCCGCCCCCCCAAACTGGGTGGCAATGAACGGCGTGGTGTGTTTGCCACACGCTCGCCCTTCCGCCCCAATCGGCTGACCTTGAGCGTCGTTAAACTTGATCGTGTGGATCTGGATGGGCCGGACGCCCCAAGGCTCTTCGTCTCGGGCGTCGATCTTGTCGATGGCACCCCTGTTTTCGACATCAAGCCCTACATCCGCTACGCTGACTCGATCCCAGAGGCTCGTAGCAGTTTTGCCGATATTCCGCCACCGCCTAGGCCCGTATTTTGGGCCTGTGAAAGCTTGGTGCCAGAGGCCGTTCGCAGGATCATCGACGAATCTCTGGCCCAGTGTCCCCAGCCTGCCTATCACGACACGGAGGCTCGTGAATACGTGACCGAGATCGCAGGCTGGCGCGTCCGCTGGACGGCGGCGATTGATGGTGCACGGGTAACGAGTTGTGAAATCGTTGCCTAGCCCTTCGTCACCATCTCGTCGAGGTTCAGCAGCAAGTTTGCCACCAAGGTCCAGGCTGCAAGCTCGGCAGCATCAAGCTTTTCATCAGCCTTGGATTCTCCATAGCTGATGGCCAGCTTTGCCTCTGCAGGGTTGGCGCGATACGAGATGAGGTGCTTGTCAAAAGTGCGCCGGATGATTTCCGCCTCCTGGGCACCGGGATAGCGGCTGGTCACGGCGCGAAATCCCTGCGTGATACGGCTGTCGATGCTGCCCGGCGATAGCAGGAGCTTTTGCGCAAGACTGCGGGCAGCCTCGAAGTACTGAACGTCGTTCATCAAATTCAGCGCCTGGAGCGGAGTATTGCTGCGCTCACGACGCAGGCAGTAAGATTCGCGGTTTGGTGCATCAAAATTGGTCATGTTCGGCGGTGGTGCCGTGCGCTTCCAGAAAGTGTAGAGGCTGCGGCGATATAGGAATTCGCCGTGGTCCTGGACGTAGTTGCGCGTATTGCTGCCACCAAAACCCACAGGCTCCCAGATGTTCTCAGGCTGGTAAGGTTTCACGCCCTTGCCACCGATCTTGGGACTCAGCAGGCCGCTGACATACAGCGCCGTATCCCTGACCACTTCGGCATCGAGACGAAACCTTGGTCCACGGGCCAGCAGACGGTTTTCAGGATCTTTTTGAAGTGACTCAGCCGTGAACTGCGCGCTCTGCCGATAGGTGTGGGAGGTGACGAGCCTTTGGACAAAGGCCTTCATGTCCCAGCCATTTTCTCGGAAAGTCACGGCCAGCCAGTCCAGCAGCTCAGGATGACTCGATGGCTCGCCTTGTGAGCCAAAGTCATTGCTTGTCTTCACCAGACCGGTGCCGAAAAACTGCTGCCACAGGCGGTTGACCTGCACGCGAGCTGTCAGCGGATGCTCAGCAGAAACAAGCCAGTCAGCGAGGTCTAGACGGCTAGGCAAGGCCTTATTCTTGGCTGCGAGTGGCGGAAACACTGCGGGTGTGCCTCGGCTGACTTTGTCACCCGGCTTGTCATACTGACCACGCTGCATCACAAAGCTTTCACGCGGCTGTGGCAGGTCAGCCATGATAAAGCTGGCCGGGATGACATCCTCCAAAGCCTTCCGTTTTGACTCCAAGGCCAGCTTTTCAGCTCGCACCCCTTGGACGATCTCGCGAGCTCCCTGAAACTCGTTTTCAAACCACCAATCCTTCAGGCGCTTCACCTCCGCTTCAGGCCATTCGACGGACTTTTTCCCACGCACCAGCACTTGCAGATCATTGGACAGCCCCTCCACCCGGCGGCCCTGGTTTTTCGTCACCCAGACCTGCCACGACCACTGAGCATCCTTGGCGGGATCGACTCGCGAGCTGACCGCCAGTCGGTCCCAGGTCACGGTGCCGTCGAATTGAGTGAAGGCAAATCCAGTGACTTTCATGCCCGGCTTGAGGCCCAGCTTTTCTACAGGGAACTCCAGCTTCACCCACTCACCAGACTTGGGCAACGCGCCCATCGTCACCCGCGACGGCGTGCGGACCTGGCCATAAGGAATGGCCCCCTCCTGCCCCCAAACCGCACGGTGATTCCAGCCTCCGACATGAAATTGCAGCATCACGGCCTTCGGCTCATCTTTCGGGTCGATGTAGCACTGAACGCTGATCTTACCATTCGCCGGGATGTCAAAGCTGGCGCCTTTGGTGAAGAAATCTTGCTCCACTCCCTTGGCCTTCCTCCTGAGCGCCGCATTGCCACTGAAGACTGGACCTTGATCTTTTCGGATGATCTGAGTTGGAGCCCCGGCGACACCGACATCGGCCCCGACAGGAAACTGATCTTCAAACCAGACCACTTCCGTCGTCTGAACGGGTGGAGGCGGATTCAGCGTCGCCGGATCGGTATAATTCAGCTTCGAGATGACCTCACGGATTTTCCCCTGAGTCGCCAAGATCTGCTGCTCGTAGTCTGCGAGCTGCTTTTTCTGCTCGGGCGTGGAAAGTCTCAGGATCGGCGGAGTCAGCAGGATATTGCCGTCCATGGCGGGATCAGCCGTGCTATTAAAAAAGGCATAAAGTGAGTAAAAATCCTTCTGCGTGATGGGATCAAATTTATGATCATGACAGACCGCACATCCCGCCGTGAGCCCCATCCACACAGCTACCGTGGTGTCGGCACGATCCACGGCATATCGGAAAATGAACTCTTCATTGATCGACCCGCCCTCGCTGGTGGTAACGTTGCAGCGATTAAAACCGGAGGCGAGCTGCTGATCTACCGTGGCATTTGGCAGGAGATCCCCTGCTAGCTGCCAACGTGTGAATTGATCGTAAGGCAGGTTGTCGTTAAAGGCACGCGCCACCCAGTCACGATAAGGCCACATGCTGCGCTCATTATCGAGGTGCAGCCCATGCGTGTCCGCATAACGAGCCACATCCAGCCAGTAGCGAGCCATGTGCTCGCCGTAGCGCTCGGATTTCAGCAGCCGCTCCACGACTTTCTCGTAGGCATCTGCGCCCTGATCCGCCACAAAGGCGTCCACCTCGGCAGGTGTCGGCGGCAGGCCTGTCAGGTCTAGCGTGACACGACGGATTAATACCTCTTTGGAGGCCTCGGCGGCTAGAGTCAGGCCTTCAGCCTCAAGGCGATGCTGAATGAAGGCATCGACTGCATTTCCAATCTTTCCGCTGACCTTCGGCACAGCAGCCTTTACCGGTTTTTCAAAGGCCCAATGCTGCTTGTATTCAGCGCCCTGAGAGATCCAGAGCTTCAGCGTCTCCAGCTGTTTCGCCGTGATCTTTTTATGCGACTCCGGCGGCGGCATGACCTCATCCGCATCCGCGCTGACGATGCGCTCAATGATCGAACTGGCCTTCACATCGCCCGGCTTGATCGCCTGCACACCGTCGATCACGGCATAGGCACCTTCAGCCGTATCCAGGCGGAGATCCGCCTTGCGCTTTTTGGCATCAAAACCATGACAGGCGAAACAGTTGTCACTGAGAATCGGCCGAATGTCCCGGTTAAAATCCAGCTTGGTAGCCGCATTTGCAGACACACCGACGAAGAGAACAGTATAAATAAAGAAGCGCAGCATGACACGAAAGGCGGCCAGTGGATACGCCGGGAAGGAATGGATCTTACCGCAGCGGTGGCCAGTCAACTAGTCCTCACTACTGACCTCTGCTGACGAAGCCCCCCGAGGCTCGGATGCTTGAACAGATGAATCACGGCGCTTCCCATTTTCGTAAGCCGGCCTGAATGGCAGATGATCAGCCTGTTTTACGGCATTGATTTCTTCATCAGTCGCACCTTTTGCACGCATCCGGCTAATCATATAACTCTTAATGCGCTGAATTTCAAGCATTTTCTCTAGGTGATTAATTTAATATTAATCATATTTTTAAGCATGACAAATAAAACATGTGCCAGACACCTAATCCGAATGCACAATGACAAAGGTTTTCTGATCCTCGCCAAGATCTGCATTACGAGCCGTGATGTGATGACGCCCTGGAGTTAGCCTGACAAAGCAAATTTCTCCATCCCGCTGGACCGAGAGAGTATCACATCGCCATTCCACAGGACCATTGGCACGCGCATCCAAGATCAGTCGGCGGCCTTGATCCGGCAAATCGGCATCCAAATGAATGACCGTTCCTGGAAGAGGGCTAGTGATATGCCAGGCCATGCGGTCAGCCGACTCACGAAGGGCAACAACATCCCCCATCCAATTATCCTGACTGCGAATCCAGCCCGCAAAGTCTTTGGACAAATAGGCACGTCCGCGAGCATCATAATCAGCTACAATCGCAGCAGCCGGAAGAGTCCCCGCTAGGAACAAATCTTCACGGCTGAATCGAACCGCAGGTGATTGGGCCGAGAGGCGTTTCCCGGTGCGTGGATCAATGCGGACACGCACCAGATTCGCAGGCTCATCATACCAGCCGAGGTCATGCCGCTCATTCAAGTGCATGAAAATATCACGCCAGATGGGCGCTGCACCTGTGACACCGGAGACACCTTGCATCGGTGTATTGTCAAAGTTACCCGCCCATACTCCAACGGTGAATTCCGGCGTATAGCCGAGCGTCCAGTTGTCGCGATAAGACTGGCTGGTGCCTGTTTTCACTGCCACACGGAAAGGCAGGCGCAGCGGTGAATGTGTGCCGAAAGTCATCACGCGCGCCTGATTGTCACTGAGAATGTCAGCGATCAAATAGGCCTCGTTCGGCTGCATCTTAGGCCTCGGAACACTTCCCTGCCCTGTGGCATCCGGCAATAAACGCCACGGCAGCCAGCGCCCCAGTCTGGCCAAAGTGGCATAGGCATTGGCCAGTTCGATCAATCGCACGGGTGCATTGCCAAGAGTCAAGCCGAGACCATAATGCTCAACAGGCTCTGTGAGAGTGCTGATGCCCAGATCCTGGAG
>CANHTV010000274.1 GCA_947463285.1 Verrucomicrobiaceae bacterium
CCTCGCCGATCTCGGTGTCACGGACAGCGGCGTGAACCAGCTCATCAAGAGTGTTTATTCCTTGTTAGGCCTCCAGACCTACCTCACCACGGGTGAAAAAGAAACCCGTGCCTGGACCATCACCAAAGGTATGAAAGCCCCGCAGGCTGCCGGCGTCATTCATGGCGACTTCGAGCGCGGCTTCATCGCCGCCCAGATCGTCCACTTTGACGACCTTGTCGCCCTCGGCTCCGAAGCCAAGGCCCGCGAGGCTGGCAAGCTGCGCATCGAAGGCAAAGAATACGTCATGCGCGACGGCGACGTCGTCGAATGGCGCTTCAATGTCTGAGGATGGGGGGGGCGCTTTGGGATGAATTCGGAATTGATTCTTGCAGTAGATGAACATGTCTTTGCACGGATAAAGCCTGGCCAGTGTTTTGAAAAACACTGGCCTTGATTCCTCATGAGGCACAAAAAATAGGACGTGATGACTTGAGGTAGGGTTTTACCCCATAGCTAGGATGGCGGGCGGAATGGAGTTTGTTCTGTATTCAGTACTTCATCCGCCATGAGCGTGGAGGCTGGTTGCAGCCACCGCCGAACATGAACGAACAAACATCCAACAACCTGCCGGCGCTTTATCAGGCGGCTTTGAGGAATCATCTGGAGTCAGCTTCTCACGCTTCCTTGCGCACGGCCCAGCCACTAGGGGAGGCTGCGCTGACTCTGCGGCTAGAGACTCTGGATCTGGCGAAGATCCATGAGCAAGCCATGACCAAGCTAGTTCTCGCAAAAACCACCTCCGACGAACGGTTGCAGATGGAGGGACGTGGGGCACACTTTTTCTATGCGACCATCCTGCCGATCCTCAAGGGACGTCATGAGTCTGCTCTGAATGCTGTGCGTGAGACGCTGGAGCAGCGCCAGTTGGAGCTGGAAGACGCACGGCGTGAGATGAAACGCCAGATCGCTGGACGTGAGAGTGAGGAAGAGGCTCTGAGGCAGAGTCTGTTCATTGCCAGGCAGTTGGTGCAGGAGTCCGCAGAGATGAAGGAGCGCCTGCAAACAATGACGCATCAGATCCTTGCAGCTCATGAAGAGGAGCGGAAGATGATGAGTCTTCAGCTTCAGGATGAAATCGCTCAGACTTTGCTGGGGATTCATGTTAGACTCTTAGCCTTAAAGAAAGAGGCCGCAGACAGCAGTGCCAGCCTCGCTCAGGAAATCGCCACCACTCAGCAACTGGTGGAGCAGTCCGTTGAGGCCATTCATCGCTACGCCACCGAGATCGGAATCGCTCATGAAGAACCAATCTAAACCCCTGCACAAACGTTATGAAAAAGCCCTCGCTGCTCATCTAGATGGCTCAGCGGAGTCTGATCTCAGTATTGCTCGCGAGCTGGGTGGCGGTGCGGTAAAGATCGGCATGGAGACGCTGGATCTGGCGAGATTGCATGAGCAGGTGATGCTGGTGTTGCTGGATGGGAAACCACCAGCGCTGAAGCTCAGCATGACAGCTCGTGGAAGAGCTTTTTTCGCAGAGGTCATGACCCGGATCGAGGGAAATCGCCTCGGTACTCGTGAGGCCACGGCGCAGCTCAAGACTATGACCGAGACGCTTACCAGACGCACCAAGGAGCTGGCGACGCGTAACGAAGAGCTGAAGAATGAAGTCATTCAGCGCAGGCTGGTGGAGGAATCATTGCGCAAGAATGAGACGACCACGAGTCGTCTGCTGAAAAAGTCACGCCAGATGCAGGATGAGCTGAGGCAGTTGTCACGGCGGCTCTTGACCGTGCAAGAGGAGGAACGTAAACGCATCAGCCGTGAGCTGCATGATGTCATCGCGCAGACACTGACGGGGATCAATCTGCGGCTCGCGACCTTGAAGGCGCAGATTCGTGCCAACGCTCGTAATTTTCACCAAAAGATCGCCATCATACAGCGTCTGGTGGTGAAATCTGTAGAGATCGTTCATCGTTTCGCGCGCGATTTGCGGCCTGCAGTGCTTGATGATCTAGGGATCATCCCCGCGCTGGAATCGTGCCTGAAAATCTTCACGCAGGAAAGTGGCATCCGCACCTTTTTCACCGCCTTTGCTGGGGTGGAAAAGCTAGGCAAAGACAGCTGCACGGTGCTCTATCGTGTGGTAGAAGAGGCGCTGAAGAACGCCGCACGGCACTCCAAGGCCTCTCATGTCAAAGTGAGCATCCAGCCACATGGTGAAATGGTGCGCATGGACATTCAGGATGATGGCAAAGGCTTTCAGGCCGAGTCCGCGGTCTTTTTAAAGCGAAACAAGCGGCTTGGCCTGCTCGGTATGCGCGAGCGGGTTGAGATGATCGGCGGAACTTTTACGATCGAGTCTGTTCCTGGTAGCCACACCAAGGTGCGCACAGAGATTCCGGCTAAAGGCCGGAAATTTGGAATTTCACTTTCCCAATGAACTTATCCACCCAATCCGCTGCACTGACAGAGTACGGCGAAGACCTCCCATCCTTGAGTGAGTCGAATGAAGAGCTACGTCGCGTGAATGCGATGCTTATCCTTGGCATGCAGGTAGCCGGGCTGGCGCTGGCGGAGGTGGATTATGTCACGGATCTCAAACACCTCAGCGCGGAGGCTGCGCGGTTGTTTGGGCTTGGAGTCACGGCAATGGTGCTGCCACGGGCGCGGCTGCATGAGATGTTTCATCCGGATGACTTAGCGCTGCTGATGCCACGGATCGCCGCATCGCTAGATCCTGCGGGTGATGGTCAGCTCTGCATGGATTACCGCATCGTTAGGCCGGATGGTGAGGTGCGTTGGCTGCGGGTACGTGAGCAGGTTGTCTTCGGGGGGGCGCCCAGTGACCGTAAAGCCGTGCGTGCCTCCATGGCACTAATGGATATCACTGCAGAAAAAAATCACGCGGCCGCCCTCCTTGCCAGCGAGGAGCGCATGCACTTAGCGACGGAGGCGACCGCTGTCGGCATCTGGGAGTGGAACATCAAGACAAACGAAATCCACTGGGATGCTCAAATGTTTCGGATCTACGGCCTCATGCCGACGTCTGATGGCCAGGTGCCTTACTCGGTATGGAGAGCCGCCGTTCTTGCTGAGGACCTGCCCCAGCAGGAGAGGGTGCTGCAGGAAAGCATCAGCCAGCTGGGGCGTAGTTCGCGCACCTTTCACATCCACCGCGCGGATGACGGTGAATGCCGTCTGATCCAGAGCGTTGAAACAGTCCGTGCAGATGCCGCAGGCATGGCCGAGTGGGTGGTGGGCACCAATCTGGACATCACCGAACGAAGACAGACGAATGACCAGCTGCGTTTGTCCGAAGTGCGCTATCGGCGCCTCTTTGAAGCCGCGCATGATGGCGTGTTGCTAATCGATCCTGAGACACGCAAGATTACGGACGCCAACCCCTTCATGACCACGCTGCTGGGCTACAATCGTGATGAGTTGATCGGCAAAGAGCTGTTCGAGATCGGTCTCATCGAAGATGAAACGGCGAGTCAGGCGATGTTTGAAAAATTGAGAATCGACCATCAGGTGCGCTACGAAAACCTGCCGCTCGAAAGCCAAACAGGGCGGCACCAGGAGGTGGAAGTAGTGGCTAATCTCTATGATGAAAACGGTCATACTGTCATCCAGTGTAACGTCCGCGACATTACCGTTCGCAAACGCAGTGAGGAGGCCCTGCGACTAACCAATACAGCCATGGAGTCTGTCGCCAGTGCGATTTTCATCACAAGCCCCGATGGCAGCATCCAATATGTCAACCCCGCCTTTACTCGTCTAAGCGGCTATGCTGCGACAGAGGCTATTGGCCGGAAGCCATGCCTCATAAGCTCCGGTGAACATGATGAGGCGTTTTATCAAAAACTCTGGCAGACTATTACTTCTGGCCGAATCTGGAGTGGCCAGATCACAAACCGCCACAGGGATGGGCAGCCTTATGTTTGTGAGCAAAGTATCTCTCCCGTAAAGAATACGAAAGGCCAGATTACTCACTTCGTCAGCGTCCAGACAGACATCACCGAGCGTCTGCGAGCTGAATTCATGGTGCGCAATAGTGAGGCCCTTTTCTCCGCCCTCATCGAGCAAGCGCCAGTAGGCATTTATATTGTGGATGCACAGTTCAGACTTCGACAAATGAATCCCAAGGCGCTGCCTGATTTTGAAGTCCAGCCGCTCATTGGCCGTGATTTCGCAGAGATCATCGACGAGCTCTGGCCGGCTAAGATCGGTGATAACATCATCTCCGCCTTTCGTCACACTTTGGCCACCGGAGAAGCCTATCAGGCCCCTGATGTCAGCGCCAAACGCAAGGATACACATGAGGAGAAGGTCTATGAGTGGTCGCTGCAGCGCGTCACTTTGCCCGATGGCGAGTATGGCGTGGTCTGCTACTACAACGACATTACCGAGCGCAAGCAGGAGGAGCAGATCCAGCGGCGACTGGCCGTTCTCACCGCCTCGCACAAGCGATTGGAACGCGAGATCGCGCGCAGGCAAGTCGTCGAGGACGCTCTCATTGCTAGCCAGCAGACGGCACATCATTTGCTCGGGGAATCCCAGCGATTGCAGGATGAACAGCGGCGGCTGTCGCACCGGTTGCTCTCCGTCGAAGAAGAAGAACGCAAGCGCATCAGCCGCGAACTGCATGATGTCATCGCCCAGGCATTGGCAGGTATTAACATGCGGCTGAGCTATCTTAAATCCAGCGCTAGTACGGGCGAGGCGCTGCATCACGAGATCGAGCAAACGCAGCTCTTGGTGGCACAGTCCGTAGACGCCGTGCATCACTTCGCCCGCGACCTGCGGCCCTCCATGCTTGATTTTCTCGGTCTCGTGCCGGCGCTGGAATCTTATTTGAAGGACTTTACCGAGCGCACCTGCATCCCTGTGAGCATCGTTGCAGGCGAGGGCATTGAGCGGCTAGGCGGCAGCGAGCGGACCGTGCTTTACCGCATTGCCCAAGAAGCGCTCACCAACGTGGACCGTCATGCCAAGGCGTCCTCTGTGTGCATCACTCTCGCACACCGCAACGGTAGCGTCTGCATGGACATCCAAGACGATGGCCAGGGCTTCCAAGTCGAAGGTGCGTCCAGCGTCACCAAACCGAACCGCCTGGGGATGTTGGGCATGAGGGAGCGCGTCGAGATGATTGGCGGCACCTTCCGTGTCGATTCCGCCCCAGGCGAGACCACCACCATCCGCGTCGAGATACCCCTCCCATCATGACACCTATCACTATTCTCCTGGCTGAAGACCATCTCATTGTCCGCAAAGGCCTGCGCACCCTCTTGCAGGCCGAAGCAGACCTTACGGTCGTCGGCGAGGCAGAAAACGGACGCGAGGCCGTGAATTTCGCGCACACCCTCCAGCCTGACGTTGTCATCATGGACCTCACCATGC
>CANHTV010000275.1 GCA_947463285.1 Verrucomicrobiaceae bacterium
CCCTCTTCAAGCTGTGCGTGAGCATTGTCCAGCCAGCGCCAGCGCATCCAGGTTTCTTCGAGTTCGGCACGTCGCGCGGGCTCCAAGAGCCGCCCGACATGACGCTCCTCATCGGCACTGAGTGGACGATTGAGATGCTGCAGACGCTCCGAGAGCTCGCGTCTCATGCTGGTGAACTCTCTCTGCAAGGCCTCCTGAACCACCGATGACTCATCATCAAGGAGGCACAAAAGGTGGTCGAGCTGCACTAGAGCGGACATGGGGCATCAGATAGCAGAGACGAGGCCCCGACGCCAAGCGCAATTTGCCCCAGAAGACGCACAGAGATTTTTAATGCCCATCCGATGTCTCTGCGCATGGTGGAGTGATGCGCATCGCTTTACTCCACTACACTCAATCTCCGATCATCGGTGGAGTGGAGCGCGTCATCCGAGATCAGGCCAGGGCCCTGCGCTCCCTGGGGCATGAGGTGGCCACGCTGACGCGCTTTGAGGCGGGTGATCTCAGCGGTTTTGATGCCGTGATCGTCCATAACGTATTCACCATGCCGTTTGATCTGGACTGGACCCGTGAATTGATGGCCCTAGCCGCAGCAAGCCCTCAGCAGCGCTGGATCAACTGGGTCCATGACGTGGCTGCCGTGAATCCGCACTACGCCCACATCACTTGGCAGGAACCCGTGCCGCAGGCCCTGCACGTCGCCGTTTCAGAAGTCAGACGTCAGGACTACGCCCGTGCCAACGACCTGCCGGCCGAGACGATCCGGGTCATTCCCAACGGCCTCGACTTCGCCTCCGTGCTAGGTTTGACGCCGCGCATCGCGTCCCTGAACCTCTGGCAGCATGATCTTGTACTACTGCACCCAACGAGGCTGATCCGCAGAAAAAACATCGAGTTAGGTCTGCGCAGCACCGCGGCACTGAAGCAGGCAGGAGTAAAAGTGCTCTACGCCGTCACGGGTGCGCCGGACCCTCATCAGACCGATGGCAAAACCTACCATCAAGAGCTGCGAAAGCTGACTGAAGAACTGCAGATCGAGGCACAAGTCAGCTTTCTCGGAGAAAGCGGCCCGCTCACTGACGAAGATGTCCGCAGTCTCTACGCCGCCGCAGATGCCCTGTTTTTCCCTAGCACCGGAGAGGGCTTCGGCCTGCCTCTGCTGGAAGCCCAGGCACATCGTCTGCCGATTTTTTGCTCAGATCTGCAGGTGCATGTTGATGTGCTCGGCTTCGGTGGCTGCTATTTCAGCACTGATGATAAACCCGAGTTAATCTCGGCACAGATCATGCAATGGAGTCAAACCGACCTTAGCATCCACCACCGACGCCACCTTTGGCGCGATCATGAGATGGTCAAAATCTGCCAGGAACATCTTGAGCCTCTGCTGCTTACCGCTACCGCTATACTCACCCCATGACCGACTCGACCAGTCCCTCAGCCGAGATTCTCGCCATCCTCGAAGCCCGCCACGGTAATCCGTTCGGCTTCCTCGGCAAACAACCCGCCGACGGCGGCGTCCTCGTCCGTAGCTTTCAGCCAAAAGCCCACGCCGTCAGGGTAGTCGCACGCGATGGGTCCGGTTCCTGGCCGATGAAGCGCGTGCATCATCACGGCTTCTTTGAGTGTCTCATCGAATCAGGCGTCAGCTTCGCCTCCTTCTCCTACGATCTGGAGATCTCGACCTTTGAAGGCCAAACGACACGCAACAGTGATCCTTATTCCTTCGGCCCCATCTTGGGAGACCAGGACATCTACTTCTTCCGCGAGGGCACTCATCAGCGTCTCTGGGACTGCCTGGGTGCACGCCTGCGCACCATTGACGGTATCTCTGGCGCCTCCTTTGCAGTCTGGGCTCCTAATGCCAAGCGGGTTTCTGTCGTTGGTGATTTCAATGACTGGGATGGCCGTCGTCACCCCATGCGCCTGCGCATCGAAGGCGGCCTGTGGGAAATTTTCCTCCCCGGCATCACCGAGCTGACTCATTACAAATATGAAGTGCTCGCGGCGGACAGCGGCATCCAGCTGAAAAGTGATCCAATGGCTTTCTTTGGCCAGCACGGCACGCAAACGGCCAGCCTTGTCTTCGACCTGAAACGCTACAGGTGGGGTGACCATGAGTGGATGCAAAAACGCGCCGCTGATGACCTCTACCACAAGCCAATGAGCGTCTATGAGGTTCATCTTGGCTCCTGGAAACGCATTCCCGAGCAGGGAAACCGGCCCAAGTCCTACCGTGAACTGGCGGATGATCTCATCCCTTATGTGAAGAGCATGAACTTCACGCACATCGAGCTCATGCCGGTCTCGGAGCATCCTTTTGATGGCTCCTGGGGCTATCAGGTGACGGGTTACTTTGCCCCGACTAGTCGTTTTGGGAATCCTGATGAGTTCCGCGAGTTTGTCGATCGCTGCCATCAGGCAGGCCTTGGCGTCCTGCTGGACTGGGTGCCTGGTCACTTTCCGAAAGATGCTTTTGGTTTGGCCAAATTCGACGGCACCGCCCTCTATGAACACGCAGACCCACGCCAGGGCGAGCATCAGGACTGGGGCACACTGATCTTTAACTACGGCCGCCCGGAGGTGAAAAACTTCCTCATCGCCAACGCCCTTTTCTGGCTGGATCAATACCACATCGACGGCTTGCGTGTCGATGCCGTCGCCTCCATGCTTTATCTCGACTACTCACGCAAGCCCTGGGCCTGGGTGCCGAACAAATACGGTGGTCGTGAGAACCTCGAAGCCATCGACTTCATGCGGGATCTCAACCGCATCTGCTACGAAAAACATCCAGGCACCACCATCATCGCTGAGGAAAGCACCGCTTGGCCCGGCGTCTCCAAGCCCACCGACGTCGGCGGCCTCGGTTTTGGCTTCAAATGGAACATGGGGTGGATGAATGACAGCCTCCGCTACATGGAGGAAGACCCCATCCACCGGAAGTATCATCATGGGGACGCCACCTTCTCCATGCTTTACGCCTACGACGAAAACTTCGTCCTCGTGCTCAGCCACGATGAAGTCGTCCACGGCAAAGGCAGCATGATCAACAAAATGCCCGGAGACCGCTGGCAGAAGTTTGCCAACCTGCGCATGTTCTATGCCTCGATGTGGGCACATCCCGGCAAGAAGCTCATTTTCATGGGAGCTGAATTTGCCCAGTGGCAGGAGTGGAGCCATGAGCGCAGCCTCGACTGGCACCTCTTCCTCGGTGAGGAGCATGCCAGCATGCAAAAGCTGATCAAAGATCTGAACTGGCTCTACACGACACGTCCGGCCATGCACGCCTTGGACCATGAGTCTGGCGGCTTTCAATGGCTGGATGCCAGCGATGGTGAAAACAGCATCTTCGCCTTCATGCGCATGGCTCCGGATGGCGACAAAGTCTATTGCATCATCAACGCCACGCCAGTACCACGAAAAGGCTACCGCGTCGGCGTCGCCGAGCCCGGCAGCTATCGTGAGCTGATCAACACTGATGCCCCAGGCTACGCCGGCAGCGGCATGACCAATCCCCTGCCCATGCCTGCCGGCCAGATCCCGTGGCAAGGACAGCCCTGGAGCATCCTCATCGAGCTGCCACCGCTCGGCGCTGTTTGGCTGGGCCGGTAAAACTCACTTCTGCCAGCCCACCGGCTGCGTCCAAGCCTTCTGGACGTGGTCAGGCTGGGGAGGATTTGTCATCACCTGATCGGAGATGACAATAGCACGCACATAAAGCTCATCTCCTGTCATCGTGTAGCTCGGCTCCAGGCTGTTACTGCTGACCAGGACTTTGCCGATGTCGGCTCCGTGTTGCAGACGCTTCGGCTGCGGATCTTCTGCTGGAGCATCCACCTCCTTCACAGCGCGGTCGTAGTTCTTCAGCGTGCCACGGAACTCGGTGTGATATTTCACCCCGGCTTCACCTTTGATTTTCAGGCGCAGAGTTCGGGTGTTTTTATCAAAGCTCATGTCCTCCAGCGTCACGCCCGATGAACCGTAAAAATCGCCGCGTTGCATGGCTTCGACGAGAGAATTGGCATCCAACTTGGCGGCTCGCACCATGACCCAGCCACGGCCTGAGGTCGATGAGCCACCATGATAATGGTGGCTGTCATCTGTGCTCATGCCAAAGAGAGGCGGCTGATTCAGCTCAGCCAGACGAATCGTGTTCGCAATGTCCCAGATCCGCTCATGGTCGGAGTCCACGCGCGAAGCTTCACCGGCATAATAAATGCCTGGGTGACCATTGTAGATTTCAAAGAAACGATCCTCGATCACATGCGCCAGGTCATCCGCCGTCAACGCCCAGCGGAAGTTGGGGTGATTCACATGCGCTATGATCGGGCGCCCCGTCTTCACCGCCTGTTCTGCGATCATTTGTAAATTCTGCCGCAGCGTCTCGCGGATGGTTTGCACATCCTTCTTGGGCTGAATGACCTCCGTGAGATTCACCGCATTGATGTGGATGGGAGCCTTGCCAAAACTCGCGCTGACCTCCTCCGCCTGCACGAGTAGGTATTTGCCGGGTTCTTCGAGCTTCTTCCGATATTCCTCCAACGTCTTCAGCCGCACCTCCAGCTCCCCTCTATCATTCGTCCGCGTCTCCACCCAGTCATCGCCGTAACGCTGGCGATACTTGCCCAGCACATTCGGACCGAGGGCGATCTTCTTCTTTTCGATGCTAGCCTCCGTGACCCACTTGTCACCAGCATTCAGCGTGTTGTGATCTGATAGGCAGAGAAAGTCATACCCCTTCTCCTTGTACCAAGCCGCAATCATGTCCGGGAAATCATTGCCATCACTCCAGAGCGAGTGGGTATGGGTGTTGCCCTTAAACCACCCAAGGTCTTCAGCAGTGAGCAACGAGGGAACAAGCAAGGCAGCAAGGAATGGGAATCTCATGGGAAGAGATGTTGAACGGTGCCCAAACCCAAGAACAATCAGCCACATGCATTTCTGAAAAGCGCATGAAGTTCCGCATCTGCTCCATGACTCCCATGTATTCAGTGACTTGGCTGAGCTGAAATGAGCTAAGCGGCCCTCAGCCCCAAGAACAGTGCTTTCAATTCCCCTCCTGCCGCAGCTCAGAAGAAATCCAAGTCAACTCTTCCAGAATATCAAAATCACTTAAACTCGCCAGCCTGTCTTTTTTGCTGTCGTCCATCTCCTGCTTTGGACGGCTGATGGAGCCTTTGTCGGGCAGCTTTTTCGATGTGCGTGTGCTTTCAGGGCTGGTCTTTGCCTCTCGGGGGCGGCTTTGAGGGCTCAGCGCCGACTTTAACCAACCAGGCACGCGTAGCGGTCCATCTGGTAAACTAGGTTGCTCAGGTGGTTGTGCTGCGTGGCTCGTTTAAACCAATGCTCCGACACCAGTCGGCCCCATTTGCTCCACCCTCA
>CANHTV010000276.1 GCA_947463285.1 Verrucomicrobiaceae bacterium
ACTTTGTCCGACTTCGTCTGCGGCAGCCACGCGGTGCGATTCGCCGAGCGCAGCAAGCGCACGAAGGTGGAGTGATGTCCGCCGCGAATGACGCGAAAATCGCCGTCCACACGGCCCAGTGGATCGGTTTGGTCACCCGCCTCATACGGCCCATACCAGTCGAGGCACCACTCGGAGAGATTGCCGTGCATGTCGTGCAGACCCCAAGCATTCGGTGCGCCTTGAGCCACGCGTAGATCGCGTTTCGTGCCAGCGCTGTATTCTTTGGGCAACGGTTTGTCCTGGAAGAAGCGCTCGCGGAAGCCCGCGCTGTCCGTCCACGGCTGAAAGCCCTCCGGCAAGGTGTTGCCGGTATAGAACAATGTCGTGGTGCCCGCACGGCAGGCGTATTCCCACTCTGCCTCCGTCGGCAGGCGATAGGTCTTGCCCTCCTTCTTTGAGAGCCACTCGCAGAACTTCACCGCCTGCTCCCAACTGATGCCGCCCACCGCCACATCGCCAACTTTGTCACCCGCACGAAAATCCGCGTCCATCGCCCGATACTGCGCCAGCGTGACCTCTGTGGCAGCCATGTGAAACGCCTGCGTGATCGTCACCCGATGCGCTGGCTTCTCATCCCAGTCCGCGTCATCGAATTTCTCGGGATGCTTCGTGATCTTGTAGTCAGATGCGGGTCCATCCTGCCCCATCGTGAAGCTGCCGGGCGAGATCGGCACGAGCTTCATGCCAATGGAGTTCGTGATCGTTTCGGCGGAGAGCAGCGAGTTGAGAGCCAAGAGAAAGAAAAGTGGGCGCATGAGAGAAAGCGTGAACGCCTACTTCCGCTGCCACCTGTCGTCTTTCTCCAGCACGGAGCGTGCGCCTTCGCCATTCAGCCAGGCTTTGGCCTCGGCGTCGCCTTTGAGGAAGGCATCCCAGAAGGCGGTGCTGAGGGCGAGGATGATGCGGTGGTGGTTGGGATTGCGATTCGCGCCTTCACCGGGGAGTGAGCGTTCGCCGAAGGCGCCGTGCTCGGCGCCGTGGAGGACGAGTTCGTATTTATCGCCGGGCGGCAGCGCGGGATAGACGCCGAGACGCGAATCAACCTCCCCGCCGAGCGTCATGGCACCGATGCGGGCGACGTCTTTTGTTCCGGTCATGAGCAGCCACGGCAGCGTCACAGTGCCAAAGGCACGCTCTGCGCTGCCTGCGGCGGGCACGCTGGGACTCATGGCCACGGCGGCTTTGATGCGTGGATCAGTGAAGCGTGCGCCGCCGACGGGCAGGCTTTGTCCGCTGACGGCCTGAGTCGTCACCGCGCCGAAGGAATGGCCGGACATGCCCACGCGAGTAAGATCGAGCCTGCCACGCAAGGCGTGTGCCTCCTCGGCATTCCAACGAGTGAGTTGATCCAGGACCGCCGGAATGTCCGCCACACGCAGGATGAAGTTTTGCACGCTGGCCGCCTGCTTCATCGCCATCGGGATGCGAGCCGGTCCCTGGCCCTTCCACACGGATTCATCGCTGCCCGGATGCTGCACAAAGATGACCGCGTAGCCGCGTGCGGACCAGTGCTTGCCGAGATAGGGGTTGTTTTGGCACGAACCGCCGAGTCCATGGCTGAAAAGCACCACCGGCGCGGCTTGGGTCGTCGCGGGCAGATACACGCGGATCGGCAAGGCACGCTCGCGTGAGGCATCCTGCACGGTGAAGTCGAGTGGAGTCACCAAAGCGGCCTCCGGCACTTTCAGCGGATCGTAGGCGAAAGCGGTCGTGACGGCTAAATAGGTGAAAAAGGTGCAAACGAGTGACTTCATGGCTTTGGGAGACTTTTGAAACTCCGAGCATTGGAAGTGGTCGCGGTGATCGTGGTGTCGCAAAGGTTCCTCAGCGAAAGAGTGGAGGCATTGGTCGAGTTGAAGTGCGTTCTCCACTAAAAGCCTCCCCACCATGATTCACCGCCTCTTCGTCCTCCCACTCCTGCTGCTCGTCAGCACCTTGGCTGCTCATTCCGCTGACAAAGCTTTACCACGGAGCACGCCGGAGCAGCAAGGCATCTCGTCAGCTGCGGTGCGTGACTTCATCGAGACGGCAGACAAGCAGATCCACACGCTGCACAGCTTCATGCTCGTGCGTCACGGTCATGTCATCGCGGAGGCGTGGTGGAAGCCGGAGTCGGGGGAGAAGCGGCATGTCATGTGGTCGCTGAGCAAAAGCTTTACCTCCACCGCCATCGGACTCGCGGTCGCGGAGGGGAAACTGACGCTCGATGATCCGGTGCTGAAGTTTTTCCCCAATGAGGCACCTGCGGAGGCGAGCGAGAACCTCAAGGCCATGCGGGTGCGTGACCTGCTGTCCATGAGCGGTGGGCATGAGGTGGAGCCGAAGTTTGGCTTCGACACCGGCCCGTCGGTAAAGGGATTCCTCGCGCATCCGGTCACGCACAAGCCGGGCACTTTTTTCCGCTACAACACGCCCGGCACCTACATGCTCTCCGCCATCCTCACGAAGGCCACGGGCCAGACCGTACTCGATTACCTCAAGCCGCGTCTCTTTGAGCCACTCGGCATCCAGAACCCCGTCTGGGATGCGAGCGCGGAGGGCTACAGCCTCGGCGGTTACGGCCTGCACATCCGCACGGAAGACATCGCGAAGTTTGGTCAGCTCTATCTGCAACGCGGCAAGTGGAACGGGCAGCAATTGCTCTCCGAAAAATGGGTCGAAGAAGCCACCTCGAAGCAAGTGGACAACTCCAAAGCGCCCAGCGGCAAAACTTCCGATTGGCAGCAGGGCTACGGCTTCCAGTTCTGGCGCTGCCAGCATCACTGCTTCCGTGGCGATGGACGCGACGGACAAATCTGCCTCGTGATCCCCGAGCACAACGCCGTGATCGCCATCACCGCGCAGACCGGCCAGATGCAGACCGAACTCGATCTCGTGTGGGAAAAACTGCTGCCCGCCTTTGCCAAAGACCCGCTCCCCGCGAACACCGCCGAACACGAAAAACTGCGGCAAGCCGCCGCGAACCTCACCGCGCATCCCGCCCCGCCGAAGAAGGCGAGGTAATGTCAGCGCAGCCATCCTATTCACCCACCACCCTTTCACGATGAAACGACTCCTCCTTGCCTTTGCCTGCCTTTCCTCCCTCCACGCCGCTGAACCCTACACCGAGAATCCCGGCAAGCAGGGCGATGGTGCCTTTGCGGTCGGGCCAGAATACAAACTCGATCCCGATTTGACCGACCAAGGCAACGCGAGGGGCAAGACGTTCACGTTTTCGATGAAGCTGGCGGACAGCAAGATCTTCGACGGCACGGACAAGACGCTGGAGCCGGACAAGAAGAAGGTGAACACGGAGCGCAAGATCACCGTGTATGTGCCTGCGGCTTATAAGGATGGCGCAAAGGCTCCGTTGCTCATCATTCACGATGGTCCGGGCCAGTTGAAGCTCATCAGCCATGCGCTCGACAATCTGACCTTCTCGAAGGACCCGAAGCGCAAGCTGCCCGCCTTTGTCTGCATCGCCGTGCAGAATGGCGGCAACGACGGCAAGAACAGCGAGCGTGGTCTGGAGTATGACACGATGTCGGATCGCCTCGCCCGCTTCATTCACGACGAGGTGCTGCCCGCCGTGCTCGCGAATGCCGAGATCCGCGCCGCGTATCCGAAGTTCGCGCTCACGGAGAACCCGTGGGGCCGTGCGGTCATGGGTTGCAGCTCCGGCGGGGCCGCCGCGCTGACGATGGGCTGGTTCCGGCCCGATTGGTTTCGCCGCATCATCGCCTACTCCGGCACCTTCGTGGACCAGCAGGACGACGACGCGCCCGAAGAAGCGAAGTATCCGCTCGGTGCGTGGGAATATCACTCCGGCATGAAATTGATCGATACGAGCGAGCCGAAGCCGCTGCGCATCTTCACCCACGTCTCCGAAAACGACAACCGCGCCAACGACGCCGAAGAAACCTATCACAACTGGGTCATGGCCGGCATGCGCACGAACGTCGCCCTCAATCAAAAAGGCTACCACCACCGCTACGTTTTCAGCAAAAAGACCGGCCACTGCGACAAGCGCGTCTTTGAGCACACGCTGGCGGACACGCTCGTCTGGCTCTGGCGCGGGTGGGAGGGGTGAGAGCTGGCGAATCGATTTCGCCCGCTCAAATCGGGCTTGGGTTTTGGAACTCCATGTTTCATCGTGACGAATGCGCTCCCACACCACGAAAGACCGAATTGAGCAGCTCATGCAACGCCTCGGGGCGGCGGTGAGTTCGGAGGGGCTTATCTACTTCACGGGCGGAGTCTCGGCCGTGCTGATGGGGTGGCGGGAGATGACGATTGATGTGGATTTGAAGGCGGAACCTGAGCCGCAGGGCTTCTTTGAGTGTCTGCCAAAGCTGAAGGACGATCTGGACATCAACATTGAACTCGCATCGCCTGACCAGTTTGTGCCCGCCTTGCCGGGGTGGCAGGATCGCAGCCGGTTCATCGCCCGGTATGGGAAGCTGAGCTTTTACCACTATGACTTCTACGGTCAGGCGTTGTCGAAGGTCGAGCGTGATCATCCGCGAGACCGGCACGACGTGGCCTGCATGATTCGCGATGAATTGGTAAAGCCAGGGCGCTTGCTGGAGCTTTTCACGGAGGTGGAGTCCCAATTGATTCGTTATCCGGCGGTCGATGCGGCCTCACTTCGTGAACGGGTGCTGGAAATCGCCCGCGATGGTGTTTAGAATGCCAGCGTGATGACACTCGACGGTTTACCTGGCAATGATTTGATCCAGCAGGGTCTTGAAGACCTTGTGCAGCATCGTGCCAGCGTGGCAGCGTGCTTGGTGAAGATCGCGAGTCCACGGATGCGGCGTTGCGGCATGGAGATGATCCTTTCCGATGACGAGGCACTCAACGCGGATCGAGAGTTGTATGCCTTGCTTGGCCATGAGCACGGCAATGAAGCCCACAGCCGCTACAATGCGCTGCTACGTGAGTTGGTGAGCTTTGAGCGTGCGCTGGAGGCACGTCATCGACGAATGACGGCAGCCTGAGACTTCGAACGCCAATCGAAGCTACAGCTTGTTCGGCATCACCTTCGTCCACGGGCTCCATGCACCGAGGGCGTGCTGCTGGATTTTGCGTTTCCAGATCTTGTTACCGCAGAAGGCATAGAGCGTGTCTTTGTCCTTGCCGCCGATGGCGACGGCGGTGACGCGGCCTTGGCCGGGGACGGTGAGGATGACCTGCGTGGGGCCGTCGTCGGCGCTGATTTGGATGCCGCTTTTCGTGGCGATGAATTGACGGCTTTCTTGCGAGTAGCAGAGGCATTCGGGGCCTGCGTCGTCGTCCCAATCGTGGACGTGGAGGTGGAAGAAGCGCTCTTTGTTGATGAGCGAGCCGTCG
>CANHTV010000277.1 GCA_947463285.1 Verrucomicrobiaceae bacterium
AGCGTGATCTCGTCCACCACCTTGCTCAGGTTTGGCAGCAGCTCGCTGAGTTCCATGCCGCATTCGCCATGCTTGGTGAATTTCCACGGGGAGCCAAAGCACTTCGAGGAGGCCTGCGCGAGGTTGTCATACTTCACCTCGCCGGGGAATTTTTGGCCGTGATACTTGGTGAGCTCGGGCTTCGGATCAAAGAGATCCATCTGCGAAGGACCGCCCATCATGAAGAGGGAGATCATCGCCTTGGCCCGAGGCTCAAAGTGCGGCTTCTTCGGTGTCAGGTCATAGCGCAACTCGCCAAAGCTTTCAGGCTTTACCGGTGCGGCAAGCAAACCATCCCGCCGGAGCAGTGAGGCGAGTGCCATCGTGCCAAGGCCAAAGCCATTGGCATGAAGGAAGTGACGACGTGAGCATAGACGTGAAGACAACATGGTGATGCCAAACCTACGCGTGGAGCACGCCTGATCTGGCATCACCTGTGAAGGATGTCATTGATGCGGCCCCTGTTTTGGAGCCAACGGGCGGGAGCGAGCCTAATAACGAATCACTAAAACCGAATGACGAAAGAAACTCGAATGGCGGAATGAAGAATGAAAAAGGCCACCAGCGGTAGCCGATGACCTTCTTCATAGGGGCTTCGTCATTCTTTAGTCATTGGGAATTCGACATTCGTCATTCCCCCCAATGTCTGTTACGGCATCGTTAGGCCTGAGGGGTAAGCACCACTTTGAGCAGGCCTTCTTTGTTGTCATAAAGACGCTGGAACCAGCCGCCGCCTTCCGCCAAAGGAGCCACGGCGCTGAGTAGTGGCTCGACTTTGATGCTGCCATCTTCGATACGGCGGATGGCCTCAGGATACTCACCAGCACAGGAGCAAGAACCGCGCAGGGTGAGTTGGCGGGTGACGACTTCCTGAAGTGGGAAAGGTGTGTTCGGCTGTAAATTCCCCACCAGGATGACTTGGCCGCCTTTGCGAACGCAGCGGATGGCTAGATCCAACGGAGCGGCTGCACCGACGACCTCAAAGCTGGCATCCGCGCCATCGCCCCCACAGATCTCACGCAGATGCATGGCCAGACCTTCCTGCTTGGCATGGAAGGCATCCGAAGCGCCGAGTTCCTTGGCCAAAGCGAGACGTTTTTCATCGAGGTCCACCGCGATCACGCGCTCCCAGCCACGCGCCTTCAGGGCCTGCACGACGAGCAGACCGATCAAGCCCGCGCCTACCACCACCGCGGTGCCGCCACGCGGCTCTTCCGCATGGCATTCGCAGCCATGATCACAGGATTCAGCCTCGTCTTCCGGCTCAGCAAAAGCTTCACCGACCTCGATGCCATCTGCCAGATTCACTGCATGAAGAGCAATGGACACCGGCTCGGCGAACGCTGCTTTTTCGTAAGCCAGCGTGTCAGGGATGCGATACAGGATGCGCTCTGGCAGGACGATCTTTTCAGCAAAGCAGCCATGGCGACGATACTCGCCCGGAGAGACGCCGAGGACTTTGCGCTTCGGGCAGAGATTCACATAACCCGCCTCGCACTCCTCACATTCGCCACAGTATTCGGTGGAGTCGAAGGTGACACGTTCACCGACTTTCCAATCCGTCACGCCTTCGCCCACCTGGATGATTTCACCTGCTGCCTCATGTCCCATCACGATAGGAGGCTGGCGGCGGCCACTGCGACCGTCCATGCCATGGATGTCACTGCCACAGATGCCACAGGCTTTGATATTGACCAGCACCTCACCCGCCGCAGGCACGGGGTCAGGGAAACCGATGTCGAAATTGAATTCAGAAGGAGCGGTGAGAACGAGAGCTTTCATGGAAGTGGCAGCATGAAAAGCGGAAGCCCGCTGGCAAGAGCGGAGGGTAGTTTCTCTCAGAAGTTTTCATCCATCGGAGCTCCATCCTGAATCAAGGGCTCGACACGCAGGCGGATCATCTTGATCAAACAAGGGTCCATGAATTCGTCGTCATCCGGGATGTCCAACACTTCGATGCACAGGTCTGGGAAGATCTCCGAAAAGTCCTCTCGCAGACGCTTCTTCTGCCATTGCTCCATCACCAGCACGAGATCCGCCCAAAGTAGCAGCTTCTCCGTGACACGGCGTCGCGCCGAAGCACTGACACCCGCGCTACGCACCTCCACACGTGGATCATTCTGATACACCGCCTCCGCCGTCGGGCTGCGCCAGTGATTGCGGGAACAGAGGAAGAGGGTGCGCGTGGATGTTCTGAGTGATGCGGGCACTTCTGCCCGCAACATGACCGTGCTTAGCTCGTTGCGGGCAGGAGTCCCCACATCACTTAGGCTTTCCTCACCAGCAATGACTTCCCTGTCATCTCGGCAGATTTCTCTACGCCGAGCATGTCGAGCAAGGTCGGGGCGATGTCGGCGAGTTTGCCGTTGGCGACGGTGACGCTTCCTGAATCAGCGGCGACGTAGATGCCGTGGACGAGGTTGGTGGTGTGGGCGGTATGTGGGCTGCCGTCAGCATTGCGCATTTGTTCGCAGTTGCCGTGGTCGGCGGTAATGAAGAGCTTGCCGCCGAGTTCGAGCACCTTCTCGACGATCATGCGCACGCCGAGGTCGATGGTTTCACAAGCGTGGACGCCCGCTTCGACGACACCTGTGTGGCCGACCATGTCGGGGTTGGCGTAGTTCATGATAACGAGGTCATATTTCTCCAATCGACGTAGCACTTCAAAGGTGAGGTCAGGAGCACTCATCTGCGGCTTTTTGTCGTAGGTGGGCACTTCTTTGGGCGAAATGGCGAGGTAGCGATCTTCGCCAGCGTTTGGCTCCTCGACGCCACTGTTGAAGAAGAAGGTGACGTGCGGGTATTTCTCAGTTTCGGCAGCGCGGAGCTGGGTCAAACCGGCAGCGGCGACGACTTGGCCAAGGTTGTTGTTCAGCGTCTCGGTGCCGAAGATGACCTGCGCGCCGAGGTCGGTGTAGGTAGCGTCGTATTCGGTGAGAGTGTAGTAGCCGGTCTTGGGGGTGACTTCGCGGTCGAAACCGGAGAAGTCGGGCTTCAAAAAGGCCTCGCTGAGCTGGCGGGCACGGTCGGCGCGGAAGTTGAACCACAGGATGACATCACCATCGCGGATGCGCTGTTCGTTGGCGTTGCTGAAGATCATGGGCTGCATGAACTCATCGCCACGCGGGTCGCTCGGATACGCGGCCTGCACGGCAGCGCTTGGCGTGTCGCTACGGACTTCACCACGACCGAGCACGATGGCATCCCAGGCGAGCTTGTTGCGCTCCCAGCGGGTGTCGCGGTCCATGGCATAGTAACGACCGATGACGGTGGCGATGTTGGCACCACTAGGCTTCAAATCTGCTTCAAGCTTGGCCAGGTAAGCGGCACCACCTTTAGGCGAGGTGTCGCGGCCATCGGTGATGGCGTGGACCATGAGGTCTTCGACGCCTGCGGCCTTGGCAGCATTGCAAAGTGCGGCGAGGTGATCCTGATGGGAATGCACGCCGCCATCGCTAATGAGGCCGAGGAAGTGGAGGCGATTGCCTTTGGCCTGCTGAAAGGCTTCGACGAGTACAGGCATCGTGGCGAGTTCACCATCGCGGATGCTTTTGTTGATGCGGGTGAGATCCTGATACACCACGCGGCCCGCGCCGAGATTGAGGTGGCCGACTTCGCTATTGCCCATCTGACCGTCAGGGAGGCCGACGTCCTCACCACTGGCGCTAACTGTACCGCGAGGGTAGGTGGCGTAGAGGTGATCATGGAAAGGTGTCTTAGCGAGCAGGGTGGCGTCGCCATTGGCAGCAGCTTGAGCTTTACCGCCGGGGTTGATACCCCAGCCATCACGGATAATCAGAACAACAGGTTTTTTGGCCATAGATACCTTCTTCTTGCGTCAGGATTTCTGACTGTGCAAGCGTGCGCCGAAGTCGATTCGATAAAACCAAAACAAAACCCCTGTCAGCTTGTGGCCGACAGGGGTTTTGGTTGGTGCGCTTAAAAAGCGCAGGATGGTTTAGGCGGTAAACTGCTCGTCTTCTTCCTCGACGACACCGTGCGCAGCAGGATGTTCCGTCTCAGCGATTTCGAAGTTACGATTGGTGATGAAACCGGTTCCAGCCGGGATGAGGTGACCCATGATGACGTTTTCCTTGAACCCGCGAAGGTAATCGGATTTCGCCAGCGTGGCAGCCTCGGTGAGAACACGAGTCGTGTCTTGGAAGGAAGCTGCCGAGATGAAGGACTCGGTTTCAAGAGAAGCCTTGGTGATGCCGAGAAGAACTGGTTCAGCCTCTGCAGGTTTACCACCTTCTTCGGAAACGCGCTCGTTTTCCTTATCAAACTCAGTGCGGTCAACTTGGTCTCCCCAAAGGAATTCCGTATCGCCCGTGTCGGTGATCTTCACCTTGCGGAGCATCTGACGAATGATGATTTCAACGTGCTTATCGTTAATTTCCACACCTTGAGCACGGTAAACTTCCTGGACCTCGTTGACCAAATGCTCGCGAAGAGCCTGAGGGCCAAGAATCTCAAGAATTTCATGAGGCACCACAGGTCCATCAGTAAGCTGATCGCCCTTGCTGACATGGTCGCCATTGAAGACCAGAATGTGCTTGCTGCGAGGAATGAGATGCTCTTCCTGCTGACCAGAACGTGGATCAGTGACGATCACGCGACGTTTACCACGGACAAGGCCACCGATTTCCACAGTGCCGTCAATGCGGGCGATTTCGCAAGCGTCCTTCGGTTTACGAGCTTCGAAAAGCTCGGCCACACGAGGAAGACCACCGGTAATGTCCTTGGTCTTACTGGCCTTACGAGGAGTCTTCGCGAGAGTCGTTCCGGCTTCCACCTTTTCATTGTTACGGACGCTCAAGTGAGCTCCAGCTGGAATGGTGTAGCTGGCGAGAACTTCGTGAGTCTTCGCATTGGTCACAACGATCTGCGGATGCAGGTCTTCTTTGTGTTCGATGACGACGGTTTCTTCGTTGCCGGTGGATTCATTCTTCTCCTTGGTGAAAGTGATGCCCGCGATCATGTCACGGAACTCGATCTTACCAGCCTTTTCAGTGATGATCGGCATGTTGTAAGGATCCCAGGTAACCACCTGCTCACCTTTTTTCACGGTGCTGCCATCAGGCTTGGAAATGATGGCACCAAGCACAAGCTTGTGGCTTTCAAGTTCCTTGCCGTCGTCATCCATGATGGAGAGAACGCCATTCTTGGTCAGAGCGACCCACTGGCCTTCTGCGGTCTGCACCGCACGCATTTCTTGATAGCGGATCGTTCCGGTATTCTTGACGTTGATGAACGGCTGCTTGAAGCTGCTCATAGCGGCACCACCGACGTGGAAAGTACGCATGGTCAACTGAGTTCCAGGCTCACC
>CANHTV010000278.1 GCA_947463285.1 Verrucomicrobiaceae bacterium
CTTCACGACTGCATCACCCGTCGCCTCGGTTTCCATCCTCAGATGAAATCCATGCGCATCCAAGCCAAATGCGACGAGCTTTCCCGCACCGGCCAGTGCAAATTCAAGCACCAACGCGAAGCCGCGCTGGTGGGGTGAGGATCACCAGCGTTTGATCGGCACGAGATCAGGACGAGGAAACTCCACACTCATGTCTGCATCCGCTTACGACTCCTTGCGTCCATCAATACCGAACTCCACCCGCTTACAATACGCCCCACACCTCATGTTACCGACCATCACAGTTCGGTAATTAGTCCCAAAGCCCCCGCCAGATGCTTCGCATCCGCTGTCAGCCCCTTTGCATGCACTGTTACCGAACTCCAAGATTCGGTAAATCACCGTAAAACCTACGCCACACGCGTTGAATCCACTGTCAGCCCCGTTGCAAAGCACGTCAGACGGATAAAACCCTCCGTTACCGAACTTGAAGCGCGTGTAATGCGCTTTGCATTTACCGTTATCGGACTTGTAGAGACGGTAATTTGCCTTCAGGACCACGGCAAACGCCCCAAAATAGCCTTCAGAGGGAAATGTGCGACTCAAGAGTTCGGTGAATGCGCTTATTTTTGGATGGATTGTTTCTGGGCCGCTACCCTCAAGCTCCCACCCCCAGAAAGGCATTCCTGATTTGAGTTCTGGTGACTCCCTCCGTGAAGAACCACACGTTACTCGATCAAAATCACATCCTTCCTGGCGTCGATGAAGAAATCGGCACTGCTAAGCTTGTCACCTTCCATCTCCTGTTCTCAGCAGGCACGGCTCAAAAGCATGATGGGGGCGGGAGTTCCACCCGAGGTGAAAAAGCAATGTGAAGATCGCGGTTGCGCCCTGTGAGTGGGTCGAACAAGTCGATTCCACGTCCCAGGTTCAAAATGAACGCTGGTGTCTTCAAGTAGCGCTCATGGGGCAGGCTGTTGTCATTGTGGCGAACGACTGTGGGTGTTATTTGAGTGTCATCGCAGAGTTCTTCGAGCTGCGTTTTAATGGGCTGAGTTTGCCGACCTTCGGTGTGAATCGCAAACTCAATGCCATGCTCCGCCTGCTTTAGGAAGTCTATCCAGAAGGGAAAATTGTGGAAAAAATTCGGGCCAAAATCTCGCCCGGCCACGCGGTCATAAATTTCAAATTTTCCTTCTACGAGCAGGAGCTTGGAAAGATGTTTGGTGAAGAAGTCAGCAGCTTGAATGCTTCCCTCCGCTAGGGCTAGGCCACAACCAGCTTGCTGGCATCTGGCGGCAAAGTCACTGCTATGGAAGCTTTCCACCGGAGTCACCTCGGCCTTGCCTTCGGGGAAAGGCCTGGGGGTCTCGGTGATAATCACATCCAGGAAAGCGTGGTTGCGGTTCCGAAGCGCAACCGCCGCTGTGGATACATCGTCATCGCCATCTTCGTGCTCGAGTATCGCCACGAAACGGCTTCTTCGCCAAAAGGTCTCCAGCAGAGCAGAAACCCGTGCACGCACATCTTGATTGGCGATCTTTTTCACAGCGTCACGTAATTCCGGCCCGGTGCGCCAGTCCGTTGTTTCAGCGAGCAGGCAGTTCCCGAGGAGCACTCGGAGGATGCCAATCAGCGCGTCTGCCCCAAGCCCACCCATGCTGGAGAGCTTGCAGACAGATTCAGGGTCCAGGAAAACGCAGAAGATCATGGCTCAGAACATTTCATCCAGCCTCTCCTCGAAAAACCCCTGCGGCCAGTTGTCCAGGAACCTGCCCTGGTCGTCGATCCGCAATTCTTGAACAGTCGAACCAAGTTCGCCGGGCTGCACATAAAGAATGGCCACATCTTCCGGCTTGATCGGATGCTTTCCGTTTGGCAGCGAGTTTCGCGTTGTTTCGCGAATCCGCCGCATCACCCGCAGGATCAGATGCTCGCTGTGGGTTTCGATGAGGAAACGATTTCCGCGCTCTTTGGCTGATTGGATGAAGAGATCGGCCAGCTCAGTTTGCAGGGCTGGATGAACGTGAAGTTCTGGCTGCTCAATGGCGATCAGGCTGTGTTTGGAACCAAATGCCGAAGCTACAAGTGGCATCATCTGGCTGAATCCGATTCCCATGTTCGAGGGAGAGACGGGCTGTGAGGATGTTGTGGAGCTAAAGCGAACTTTGGCTGAATCAAAGCCGCCTGGCGTTTTGCTTCCTCTGCCTTGTCGAACTGATTCTAGCATGCCTCGCAGTTTGGCCAGAGTTCGATTCAAGCCCCCTAGTAAGAAGCTTTCGATTTCATCAACGTCAGAGTCTTCGAGCAGTGAGTTATAATGATCCATTCCCCGGTCCCAAGCGTCGTTGTAAATTAGATCACGGGCTTGTTGTCTGGCTATGTCCACACGATCATGTTCGTCTAGGCTATCGTTCTCCAAGTCAGGAGCCACGGAGTCTATTTCGCGCTCAAAGAAAGCATCATCTGAGTCTAGCTTGGCTTCGAAAGCCGTTTCGACAAGCTCGCTAATGCTGCGTTCCTCCGAAAGGGAGTGAAGTAGCTGACGAAGTGATGAATCAGGGAAGAGACGATCAAAATCCAAGCGATACTTGGTTTTGAAGATGTCCCCTGCAAGCCAGTCGTTCACCTTGGCAAGAAGCTTGGGCTCCGCCGCGAGGTTCCACCATTCGGTCATTCCTGGCTCATTTAGTCGGTCTTTGGTAACCTCATCACAGATCGGGCGAATCGGTCCGTGATAGATGAACTTTTTCAGCGTGTCTCTCAACGACGCCTCTGTAGCCTTGATTGGAGTGCTGACCTCTAACTTGATGGAGTTGAGGGCCACTTTCATTTTACTCATCAAGGCTGAGCTCGTCTCTGTTGACTTGCCCTTCGCATCCATGTCCTCCATAATCTGCAAGAGATCGAATTCATCTGCATCAGTATCCACGACTCTATAATGGTCTGCGTCTGAACCAGGCACTGCCACATGGGTTTGAAGTGCCAATCTTCTTTTGATTGGCGACTGAATTACATCGTGAATTTGCTCGTCGGCATCAGAATCGGATCTAGCAGCAAGCATGAGTTGAGTTATTACATGTCCCATGCTGCTGATTTGCAGATGCTTTGAGCTCCCTTTGGTCGAGTAGCCCACCACTTCAGATTCTTTCTTCTTCAAAGTCAAAGCCACTGTTTCTAAGCCAGCTTCATTCTTTTCTCTCCACGACAACCCAATCTCAATGGGCTCAGCCGCTGATTGAACGCTGAATTCAAAGGTAATGGGATTCGAGCTGCCGTTCCGAACGATGTCGGCATAGGACCCCGGATGACGTTCGCCAGCGCCTTCGCTTTTTGAGAGCCTACCATTTAGGATGGCGTGTTTTGCTACAAGCAAGGAACGAAGAAGTGAGGACTTGCCCGCACTGTTCGGCCCAAAGATGAGCGTAATTGGCTTGAGAGGCACCCGCTGAGGAGTGCTGAATGCTTGATAATTGCCGATGGAGAATTCGGTGAGCATGAAATCAGTTGGTAGGATTGGGGATCATCTTGGCGGTCACGGTGCCAAATGGCAGGGAGAGCAGGGCGCGGACTTTCTCGATTTGTTCGAGCTTAGTGCTGTTTGCAGTATGCGTATGCACGAACCATCCGGTGACTCCGATTGGCTGATGACCATAGATATCGCCTGTGACTGGATTAACGAAGTCCAATTCGGGCTGGCGAGAGACGAGGCCAGCATTTCCGACTGGAACAACTTTCAACTTTGGGAGGATGTCTGTGCCGAGGACGCGTGCCAGCGCATCCATGAACTTGGCCAGAGTCTTGGCAGCAGTGCTCTCCTGGAGAGTCAATGGCTCCAACGAACGGCCAGTCGCCCGCCAGTTGATGATGATTTGAAGACGGGTGACAGCTCCACGGGTAGTTGCGCTGCTAAGATGGCTCTGGATGGCATCCATCTGCCGCTGCCAGCACCTCCTGGAATCGATCAAGGTATCCAGCATACCCTGGAGAGGTGACAGGGTTTCGGTAAGCGTTTGCACCATCGTCAGGTTTCCCTCGATCGCTGCATCAGCAATGGCCTCACGCACACGAAGTGTGAGGTTCTGGGTTTGTTCGCGCCATTCTTGGAGTTCACTCATATCTGATGAGAGGTTTAACGGATGCTTGGAAGAATTGCCAGCAGGACGATTCCATGCAACATGACCACACAGTCATGTTCCGCCAACTCGCTAACCTTTCCGGCTTTTCTCTCGAACGTCTCGCCTCGCTCTGTGAGGTGGCGGAGGCGGGGAGCATTGGGCAGGCTTCGCGGGGGGATGCGAACCGGCAGAGTTTACTGAGTCGGCAGATTGCGGAGCTGGAGGCGGTGTTTGGGGTGGCGCTGCTGGCGCGGCAGAGTCGGCCCTTTCGACTGACGGAGCCGGGTAAGGAACTGGCGCAGGCGGCGCGGTTGTTTTTCCAGACGGTGGATGATTTGCAAAAGCGGGCGGGCCAGGAGGCGCAGCGGGTGGTGCTGGGGGCGGGTGAGGCGCTGATCCAGTGGTTGCTGTTCCCGGCCTGTGAAGCAGCGAAGGATGGCATGGATGGCGTGGCTTTTGCCTTCAAGAATCTGGACAGCGTGCGGCTGGCGGACTCCCTCCAGCGAGGTGAGCTGGATGTGGCACTGATCCGCGCGGGTGAGGCGGTGCCGAGTCTCTCCACGACCGGGCAATGGCGCTATGCCTATGCGCCGTTTGTGCCCAAGAAGCTTTCACGCTCCAATGGAGAGCTGGGCGTGGCGGATCTGGGCCGTTTGCCATGGGCTCTGCTGGAAGGTCGCGGGCATTTCCGTCAGTTTCTGGAAGAGGCGGCACGGCAAAACGGAACGGAAATCCAATGCGCTCTGGAGTGCTCGTCTTATACCCAGGTGGCGATGGCGATTCAGACGGGCAAATATGCAGGGTTTCTCCCCGAGTTTGCCTCGGGTTCAGCCTTTGCCTCAAACGCTGCCGTGATCCAGCGCCCCCTGGTGAAAGCGCTGCGCTATGAACGTTCGCTGACCCTAGCCTGGCGTGATGCCACGTTGAGAGCCCGGCCCGTGCTGGAAAAGGTGATCGCAGGTATCAAGCGGGAGCTAAGCAAGAGATTGTGAGCGAAACGATGAGCTGCGTTTCCCTGCGCCCGTGCGGCCGCGTCATCCGTTCGATTTCTGATGATCGAACCTTTTCCGCTGACTCGTGAGGCGGCGCTTTTGCGCTGGCGGGAGTTCATGCGGCGGGTGCCCAGTTACGGAGCACGGCGAAACTTTGTCGGCACGACTCATGACGATGTTTCGAGGCTGTCTCCGGCCATTCGTTTCGGGCTGATCACGCCGGAGGAGATCGTGCGGGAGACGCTGGCTGTTCACGATCTCCGGCGGGTA
>CANHTV010000279.1 GCA_947463285.1 Verrucomicrobiaceae bacterium
CGGGTCACAGCTTGGGATACGACTTTCAAATCACGCTGTTTCAGGTGACGAAAAACCACTCCAGGATGAGACATTTCTTGCATTAAGGCAGGCAACAATGCCACCCAGCGACCTGAAGAGATGGCATTCAAAATGGCACTTGGCCCATTAGCAAAATCTGTGATCACCGGGTCAAAGCCAACTGAATGACAGGCTTCCTTAACGTATTGTACACGTCCAGGATACGTTTTTTCCGAGAAGACCGCAAATTCATCACGGCTTAAGTCGGACAGATCGACGATTCGATCGCGAGCAAGGCGATGATTTTCTGCCATTGCGATCATCAAAGGAATGGCTGCAATGGGTGTTGCATTATATCCTTCAAGGTGTTCTTCAGGAACCTGTCCCGGAAGAGCCAAATCTATCTGACGATTGTCCAACGCCTTAAACTGAAGAGTCGAGGTTAGATCGTGCAGTTTGACAACAAGCTGAGGAAACTTTTCTTTTGACAACGATGATGCCTTCATCACGGCTGGAAACATCACTGCTGGCACGACTCCAACATGGATGTAATTCAAGAACTCCCGTTCAGCGGCATGCATGCTACTCAGCATTTGTTCATATGCATGAGAGACTTCTCTGCCAGAGCGAACCAACTCACGGCCAGCAGGAGTCAGACTCATCCCTCGTGTAGAACGAGTGAAAAGAACAACGCCAAAATGTTTCTCCAATTCTTGAATATGTCTTGTTAACACAGGCTGCGAGACGCCTAGACGAGAGGAAGCTCGGGAGAAGTTCAAGAGATCGGCCAGGACAAGAAATTCGCGAATGTGGTCCAACTTCATTAGGATGTAACAGGAGATGTTAGACAGAATGCTAATCAAGACAACAACAACAGGTCTTCTTGGGGGTGGCGTAGCACCCTTGCATTCAAATCAGGTGTGGAAAGCCGCCACAGTGTTTCTGAGGGGAGCTCATTGAATTGCGACTTATAATACCCAGAAAAACGTCCAAAATGCCAAAAACCAGATTCGGCAGCAACGGTTGTGACACTTGAAGTGCTTTGCCGCCCCGTAAAGCAAGAGAGCAAAGTGTGCGCTTTTTGCAGCCTAACTTTGAGCAGAAATTTCATGGGGGGCATTCCCCAGAAGCGTGTGAACACGCTGATAAGCGTTGAGGCACTGGCACCGCAGGCATCACACAGCTCATTTAATGTAATTTTTTCAGAATAATTTGTTAGCATCAATCGCACAGCCTTTTCCAACAAAAATTGATTCGGAACCTCAACATCAATAGGCTTACCACCATCCCCAAGTGGCGCTAAAGCACCGAGGAACGCCAAAAGAAGTGAGGCCTCATTAGATGAACCAGCCTGCGATGAATCTTGCCATTCAGGAGAATCATCGTTCCAGCTTGGAACTGCCAACATACATCTGGTAAACATCGTGGGATCGACAGTAACACCACGTCGCAGGAGACGGTCCACCTGTGAACAGGACGCGAATCCAAACCAAGCTTGGACCATCTTGGCAAAACGATCTCTCGCCAGCCGAAGAACAAGCAGATCAGTGTCCTGTGGCAGCCGGCCAATAAAGATTCCTTCATCGTCTATCGCAAAGGCCAATGCCTCCCCCGCATCCACGACGCCCAGGTTGGTTCGCAACTGATCACGGGATCGGAGGATGCAGATCAGAACACTTCCTTCAACAGGCTTGAAACTTAGGTAGCAAGCTTTGGCGCATTTAGAAATCGAATAGCCATAGTTTCGAAATGGAACCACGGCGGACACAGCCTGGAACCTGCCTTTACCTAATTGAATGCAATCCGATTTCATCAAAGCTCGCATGGAACGACACCACATTTGCGCATCTCCATATTGGCTGAACACAATTCGATTCTGATTCATACCTTTTAATAAAAATGAAAATTATAATTTACACCTCCGTGAATGGCGGTGGTGGCAAATTATGCGAATGAAGTAATTCCGTTACTAATGCGTTAAATGTAACTTTTATGTATTTACGGAATAGCTAGATGCGGAGCTTAGTTTGATTTACACACCTAAGGTTATGTAAGATGCGGGTAGTCTACCCTTCAAACTCAGTTGAAACTAATCCATTGAAGAACAAAAAGTGGATAGTCTCCGATGAACGAAAACAAATTTTCAAAACCACGGTGAAGCCCGTTTTCATTAGGAAAAACTGATCGCGAAGCCTGGATTTTGATCTCACTGATTGCGCTAAGCAAAGATGAATAATCCGCGATTGGCGGACAGCATGTTTTGCCAAATTTGGCAATTATAGTGGCATGGAAATTCAATGCCAACAACGCGAGATCTCCAGCATCAATCCCCCTTCGTGTGAGAAAGCTGCTTCAGATAAAATCCACGACTTGAAGCCCGCAGGGACGCTGGATCATGTGTTTATCTTTACTGGCGGTTTCGCAGTCTTGCTGGGCTTTCTTTTGTTTCTTTTTTATGTCTTGATGTCGCCTTCCGCTGCCAGAGCAAATTCGGATGATACATCAATTGGTGAGGGCTTTCTCAAATCGGGCATCATCGCAGTGAAAGACAATTTGGGTGGCCCCCTACCTAATACCATACAAACCTCAATGATGATGGCCAGTAGGTCGTCTGATGATTGGGAGCAACAAACTGGTTTGTTGTCAGCTAAAGCAGCCCTTCCTCTTCTCATTGGTTTCGGACTGTGGCTGAAATTTCATCAGCTTCGGTTGGCCTCAAATGCCTCAAAATTGGGCGTTGTCACAACAGACAATGCAGCTCTCACCAAAGGCCGTTCATCGACCACAATTCAAGCGTGACGGCCGCAAAAGGCAGCGAGCATAAATGAGAAACTGAACCCTAAATATTATGTCTAGATATTATCTCCCATCCTGTATCGCAGCACTCTTCCTGTTTTTACTAAGCGTTCAATCTACGTGCGCCGAGTCGGCTGGCATTTCCATGGCTTCGGTGGACTTTGACCGTGTGTTGAAAGAGTGGAAAAAGGCGGTGGACATCATCCGCGAGCTTGATGCGAAACAGGCGGAATTATCGAAACTATTGGAGGCGCGAAAGCAAGCCTTTCAGGCTCTTCAAGATGAGGTGAAAATACACCTCAAGCGCGTTCAAGAAGCGGGTGGAGAGCAGGCGAGTAAATGGATGAAGGATGAACTTGCCCAAAAAATCAAAGATCTACAGAAGTCCCAAACGGAAGGCGCACAGTGGGAACGAGACCACATTGGTGCCCTGACTCAAGATCGCGTTAGAATTATCGTTGGGCTCCTTAAGGAGGTTCAAGACACGGTGAGCAGCAGTCCTGAAACCTCTAAGTATGCACTTGTGGTGAATCGTTATGCCGGCCTGCCTGGGCAGCTCCCGATCTTTCTGCATGTGGATAGCAATCAGATCACCGATCTGACATCCGTCATTCTGGCCGACCTTTCAAACGCGACCACACCCAAGGCCGCAACTTCCAAGTGATCCCACTAGAAATAGATCATGAAGCCTGGAATGAAAACATACTATAATTCGTTAGTAACTGGGCGTGGAACATTGCTGTGCTTGCTTCTGTTCGTTGCTTCCCATGCAGCCGCCACAACCACTTGGTTCCATGGTGGGAATGATGTTTCTCCTACTGGCGCCTCAGTTGAAAGTTCTCAATCCATCTCATGGAAGGACGGATGGGCATCCCAGTTGCTTCCGGATGTCAATCTTACCTCGGAAGGGATTGCTCAGTTTAATCAACCTAATCTGCTTGGCAATGATCAGGCCATTATGTTTTTTGGCTTTGACGGCATCAGCATAGACCTAACCAAAGAGCTCATCACGAGTGCCCGCCTTTGCTTTGTCGTGGATTATTTTTTTCCGGGCAATCAAGCGATCCAGCTCGGCGTGCACGGCCTTGATGCTGCAGACCGCGATTGGATCGATGCCCCCAGCGGCGGAGCCACTTGGAATCACAAGGCAGGTTCAAGTTCAGGTTGGACAGGCGGCTCCACCCTCGCGGATTCTCTTCTGGCAGCCTCTCTTGATTATGGGGCCCAGAGTCTTCTGGTGCGGCCGGAAGAGATAGATTCAGCTTGGTTTCAGATCGATGTCACTCAAGCGTTTTCTGATTACCTAGCGGGTTTGAATGGTGGGATTGCCCTCGCAAACTATACATTCGGCGACACGTTTTCAGCGTCCGACCTAGCCTTTTTAAGTTACACGAATGACAACCAGCAGGCGGAATTCCTTTCTTTCCGCCCCGGACTGCTGGTGGAGACAATACCGCTTCCCCCGCCACAGCTAGTGACGTTCGTGGCTGGAAAGCCTCTAAAATTCAGCGTCACCCATAATCGGCAAGACCTGCCAGTCATTTGGACCAAAGAACAAAAGGGGCTGGTAGTGAATGTCCCAGGAAAGATCACGGGGGCAGGCACATCCACACTCAGTTTTATTTCGCCTCAAGCGGCTGAGGAAGGTGTTTACATGGCGGTGACACGCCCTTCTGGCGGTGGAGCAGACATCCCCCTCGGGCGTTTCCGAGTCGTCAGACTGGCTTCACGCCCAACCCTGCAAACTCCACAATTTCCCGAGGCCAGAGTGGCTGTGGAATTCAACTACACGCTTCCAGTCACTCCTGGAGATAACCAGCTGGCGCAGCTATTTTCTGTCACCGGCCTGCCCAAAGGCTTGGTCCTCAATCCCAAAAACGGCGTCATTTCAGGGAGGCCGCGGAAGGCCGGGAAATTCAAAGTTAAGGCGTATGCCTCCAACCCGCTTGGTAAAAGCAGTCCGGTAACAGCTGAGTTGATCGTCTCCCCCCTCCGCTCGGGGATTACGGGAAACTGGGTCGCTGCTATCGCAGGGCAACAGGACATGTCCGCGCCATTCAGTCTCGGAGCCCGGCTCGATCTGACTGTCACGACCTCAGGCTCGGTCTCTGGCAGGCTGATTCTTCCAGACAAACCGCTTTCATTCACCGGCATGCTTTCGTCTCCAGCCGACAACGCACTTCCGATCACAGGTCAATTCATCATTTCAAGACCTCGGCAAACACCCCTTAATCTGGCGATTGAACTCCACCCACAGGATAGGCTTGCAGGCCTGTTGTCGGTGGAAGGTTCCATTGCCGGCAGTGTCGATGACCTGCCTGTGAATGGCTGGAGAAGCCCCTGGGTCCTCCGTGCTTCAGTAGGCCTTCCTATCAGAACAGCGGCTAACTATCAGGGACGTTTCCATGCTTTGATGGAGATCCCAGAGACCATGACAGGCATCGACTCCATTCCCCAAGGGCTGGGTTATGCGGTCATCACCGTGGCTAGCAGTGGTGTTAGCACTTGGACTGGTAAAACCCCTTCAGGCCAGGCCTTTACAGGGACTAGTCCTTTGAGTGGC
>CANHTV010000280.1 GCA_947463285.1 Verrucomicrobiaceae bacterium
GGCAACGAGTCCAGTTGACCATCATTGGCCTTGTAGGTGAAGCTGTCAGGACCGTGATAATTCGCTTCAGGCACGTAGCTAAAGTTGCCGTTGCTTTGCACCGTGACCACACCGTGAGCGCCCTGAGTCACCAAGGCAAAGGTTAGCGGAGAGCTTTCCACATCCTGGCCGGCAAGCTGACCTGTCAGGGTACTGTCTTCATTGCTAGAAACACTAGCTGTAGCAACGGTTGGTGCACGATTCGTCAAGACTCCAAGGATCTCCACATCATCAACATTCCAGCCAGAATAGATCCACACATCGGCAGATGACCCGACCCGATGTCCCCATCGCACATAAACAGTGCTTTGATTGTCGGCCACAGATGAAATGTCATAAGAGACCTGGGTCCAGACACTATCTGTGACCGTGGTCGCACCGTTTTGCCAGAGAGTCGTCCAAGTAGTGCCATTGTTCGAGACCTGTACCGTTGCATAAACAAAGGGCTGATAGTCCGCATTCAGCCAGCGCTTGAATCTAAGAACGGTCTTTGAAGCCGACGCGAGATTGATGGCTCTGGTGGTCAGGTAATAAGGCCCACCCAGAGCGATGCTGTAATCACCAGCCAGATTGATGCCATAGACTTTCGTGCCAGTGGCTCCGGATGTAGGATCAGGCTCACCGTGCTCGGTGCCGCCCCCCCCCGTTGGCGTGCCATAGGCCCACTCACCCTGCGTCGTCCAACCGGGATCCGTATCCAAGTTAAAGCTGGCAACCACGGGAGGTATCAAAGTCAGTACCAGAGTTGCGTTGCCAGTCCCTTCTCCATTCGTGGCCGTGAGTCCCACATTAAAAACCCCCAGTGTTTGTGGTGCGCCTGAAATCAAGCCTGTAGTGGTATTGATGATTAAACCTAAGGGCAGGTTAGCCGCGCCAAAACTTGTCGGGCTATTGGTGCCAGTGATTTGATAACTGAAGGGCTGATTGATCGGCGCGCTGACCGCCAGTGCGCTGTTGATACTGGGCACAGCCACCTGCTGGTAGGTGAAGGCCATCGACGCACCAGCCGGACCGATGTTCGTGATGTAGTTGTTTGAGGCCATGACTGTGCCGCCCTGATAACGATCCGTATTCGGCAGCGTCGCTGGCGTGATCTGGCTGACCCCACCGCCATGGAAAACATCTCCCGCGTTGCCTCGGTTCAGGCCTTTTTCCATCTCATAAAGCCCATCCGCCTGGAGCAGGGCAACCTTGTAATGATTTCCATTCGCAGGCCATCCTGCCTGCCCAGGAAAGCCCTCGGCATTGTTGTTCACCTTGTTTTCATCGATGTGCCAGATGCACAAACCACCCTGCGGCATGTTGTTTTCAAAACCAAAGGGCTGACGGTTTTCGATCAGCAGATACTCGCCAGAGGGATAGCCTTGATTGATACGGAAAAGCGTCGGTGTCGCCGCCACACGCGGCGCATTGAAGGTGCCATTCGAGATCACCGTCGGCGTCACCCAGCCAAGCTGCTGCTTGCACCAGGCCGAAAAATGCGGCGGATGTCGCTGGCTGAAATCAAAGCCCCACGAATTTGCCATCAGGCAGTAGGAGCCGATGCCTTCGCTCGATTGATCCGTATCATACAGATCTGGCAGACCAAAGAAATGCCCCGTCTCATGACAAATGACTCCGATGCGGGTGATGCCCGTGCCGCTGGTGCTCCAGAGCGCTGCCTCTGTATGGTAGTCATACACCTTAACCTTGGCCCCTGCCCCATTGTCATCCGCACTCGTCCACTGACCGCCCGGCAAAGCCCAGAGCGCCCATTTGTGTGACCAGATCCAGTTCCCGCCTCCGCCGCCAGTTTCCGCCGCGTAGCCGGAGTGGATGATGGTGATTGCGTCGATGTAGCCATCATTGTCCGAATCAAACTCGCCAAAGTTGACCAAGGGGTCCGCAAGATTGAGCGCATCCATAACCATGCGCTGTGCATTCGTCGGGTAGCTACCAGTCCCATTCTGGCCATTGGCATAATAAGCCTCCGTATTCGGCAGCGTCACCCAGGCCACGACGGTGCTGTTCAGTGTCACGGTGCCGTAGGAGGTCTCGGTGAAGTAGTCCTTCACACTGCCGGTCGGAGCCAGCGTGGGATCACCGCCGATGGTGTTAAAAACGACGTCGTAGTCCTCACGAGCGCGGATTTTCGTTCCGTCATGATCACTGAACTGACAGAGCACGACGAGGTTTTTGATCGTTCCCGAGGCCGCAACCAGGCTCGGAGGAGTCACATTGGCCGATATCCCCTGCACCCCGGAGCCTGAGACACGCCGGGCGATTTCTCGCTGGCGGAAAGTTTGCACCGCCTGCCTGCTAGGAAAAACACCCGACCTCACCCCGGCAGCCTGGGGATCATCACGCCCAACCAACAAAGAAGTCGGAGCCAGCCAGCCCTGCTCATCCAACCGGGCATAGACATAACTTTTGCGATCACGGATCACCGTGCGTCCCGACATGTCCTCATACCAGTTGAAAAAAGAGTCTCCCTTGATCCGCAGCATGACCTCTCGTCCATCTGACTGACGCAAGCGCACCGGGATCGGGCTCGCATTGATGGCTTTGAGCTCAGGTAAAGAAAAAAGAGCGAAAACCAAAATCATTCCTAGGCGCAAAGCCGCCAGCAAAGCCCCGCGCTTGTAGTTTTTAAGCGCTTTCTTATTCAAACTTTGTAGAGGCAACATCAAAGACTGATAAGTCATAAAACATTGGGATTATCTTAGCGAACAGCCATCGTCCATCACAAAACAGATTAAGTCTCCAAATAAAGCACCCTTGGAAAAATCTGCCAAGTGTAGCAAAAATGAAGGCTAGCCCACCTTGATGTCTCTGAAGGACGCAAAAAAGCCGGGTATTCGATCTTGACCATGCTAGTGACTCTCCTGCATCCTAAGGGATTAGACGAATGGTCTGATATTGAATGAATCTGCGCGAACAACTCCGAAACATCCTGCCTGAGATCCTGCCTCATGATCCTGAAGAAGCGATCAAAGGCACTGAACTCATTCGTCTTGTCCGCCTGCGTCTGGGTGACGACTACAGCGACGCTACATTGCGCTACCATTTCTCCATTCTCTCGTACGACTCAACGTCCGCCATCGCTAAGGTGGATCAGGGGCAGGGCTACTATCAGCGCCTAAAGAAAGCTGGCAGCACTGCTAACACAGGCCGTCTCCTATTCGGAGGCAGTGAGGTAGATGAGGATTTGATGCAAATGCGCTTCCAGAGACTACTGGCGATATACACACGGCTTAGTGTATTGCGCTCGATGTTCCCCTTTCAGCTGAACGGCAGTGACGGTGAAATGTTGGAAGTCAAAGGTCACTGGGACATTCCAGACATTGTTACAGCAGAGTGGGATCTGGATACCAGCAGCGAAGACAGCATCCGTTTTGATGCTGCCATGCTTGATCTCCGCCGCCATCTGGGCGGCCCAGAAACCAGCCTCACCGGGGTGCAACTGAAACTGGGGTTAAATCTCGAAAATTACGCCGCCGAGTTCTTCCAGGCAGTAAGTGCCACACGTTGGACGTTGCAGAGCGAATTGGTCATTGCTGAACCGCTGAATGATGAAGCTCTGGTGGAGACACTCCGTAGCCTTGGCCATCAATTCGGCATCGGTATCACCAGCTTAGGCATTCATGTGAGTCAGATCGATGAGCTACCGTCCTCCCGCGAAATCTTGGCGATGAGTGTGGATCAATTTGAAAAAGTTCAGGAAAAACTACGCCCACAGCGCCTCACTATCGCCGCAGCCAGACAGCGGATCGACTGGCAGGCGCTCTCGTCTTTGCGGAAGAAGCATGAAAGCCTCGGCAGCATGGTGCGGTGGCTAACTCAGTGCCTCAACCGCATGCAGCCCGAGTGGAAGAATTGAATCAGCGGTCAACTATTTTTCTTTGTTAGGCCCTTGGGCCACCACAACAGTGACACTCATTGCTTTTTCAGCACTTTACCTGTTTTTACTGCTTTTACTGGCGGTGATCTCAGCCACCGAAACGGCCATCCACACAGCTCGTGACTTGGAGATTCAGCTGGAACAAGCAGGAGAAGGCAGCGTGGCACGAAAGCTGCGAAGCATCACAGCCAACCCCTTCGCACAGTTGCACCGCACCCTACTCCTATCAGCCACGCTGAATCTGGCTCTTGCAGCTCTCGGCCTGCATTTGGTGTCTGGACCACTGGTGCTGATCGGCTGGAATCCATGGATCACCGCTCCCGTGTTATTTTTAACCACTGTGCTGATCGGAGATGTTCTGCCAAAATTCATTACCGCTTATGCGCCATCGACCGTGCTGCTTGGCAGTCTGCGTATTCTCAATCCCCTGCGTGCGTTGCTAGACCCTGTGGTGGCAGTAACCGACCGCGCCGCAGATGCGGTAATCCGCCGTTTTATCTCCAATCGCATCAAAACTCGCGTTCCCATTACCCGAGATGAATTTGAGACACTTGTGGAAATGCGTGAGGAACAAGGACTGCTGGACAGCGCTGAAGCAGCAATGATCTACGAGGCACTCGATATCGAGCGCCTGACAGTGCGTGACTGCATGGTGCCACGAGTCGATCTGACACTGATGAGTGCAGAAGATGCAGACACCAAAGCTGGCACCATTTTGGAACAGTCAGCAGGACGCTGGGTCGTCGTCTATGGTGAGACGCCTGATCATGTCGTGGGCGTGATCGACACCACTGACTGGCGGCTCTCTGGCCGCCCGACCTGGCAGCAGATGATGCAGAAAACTCTCTTTGTGCCAGAAACCATGCCCGTTCTCGACGCCCTGGAGAAGCACCTCCAACACAGCATCATGCCTGTTTTGATCGTGGACGAATATGGTGGCTTTGAAGGAATGGTCAGTCAGGAAGAAATCGCTGACTGGTTGCTTTACCAAGCAGCACCATGGCAAGGAGAGGCAGGTGAAATCCGTGATCTAGGAAGCGGACGCTACCTTCTTGATGGCGGCACCCGATTAGATGACATTGGCAATGATCTCCAACTTCCCCTAGCAGCAAGCGGCATCGACACCATCGGTGGCTTTGTTTTTAATCAACTCGGCCATCTCCCCAGAGCCGGCGAACGCCTGCAGGTAGATGGCGCTGAGATCAAGGTGCGCCGCGTCGTCAAAGCCCGTATCCAGCAGGTGGAACTTAGGCTGCAAAACCCGCTCCCTGAGGATGTCGTAACAGGAAAGGTGGTCTCAACTTGAGCTGGATTATTCTTCTGCTGCTTGCACTGGCTTTATCATTTGCACTTTCCGGGCTTGAAAGCGCTGTCCTGTCTGTCAGCCGCGTGAGGATGCGTCACGCAGCTGGTGAAGGCGATAAACGAGCGA
>CANHTV010000281.1 GCA_947463285.1 Verrucomicrobiaceae bacterium
AGCCGTGAAGAAAACCTCTGTCACTGCCACAGCCTACCCACGCCGCTGAAAAATCACCCCTTCCGCCACGTCATCGCCGAAGGTGACTGGGGACTTTGAGAGTTATTGTATCAGCGCCAGCACGTTGGCTGGGGTGGCGAAGGATTCGACGGTGATTTTCTCGTCGGTGATGGTGACGCCGAATGCCTGCTCCAGCTCCAAGAGCAGCTCGATGGATTGCAGGGAGTCTAGCCCAAGCTTGCCGAGGTCTGCGCTCATCGTCAGAGGTTCGCCAGCGGGGAGCAGGCGCAAAAAGGGACGTAGGAGGGCGAGCAGACGATCTTCGTTTTCAGACATGGGGTGTCTAATCTAACTAGAATGACGCTCGTGACCATAGCGAAGACGCCAGATTTCACGCTCCTGGCCGTTTTCGTGGGCGATCTCCAGCGGCGGCGGGTGGCTGAGGAAGCCGAGCAGGCTGGCGGTGATGCCATAGGCACCGACATTGGGAATGCCGATGAGGTCGCCCTCAGTCACGGGTGGAATTTTTAAACCACGCGCCAGGCAGTCCAGCGGCGTGCAGAGCGGGCCGACGAGATCGACGCTGATAGGCGGCTCGCCGGAGACATCGCGGCTGAGGTTTTGCACTGTCACGGCACCGCGCGGCACGCGGCCCAAGCCGGCCATGCCGCCGAGGTGATGGATGCCAGTATCGAGGATGATAAAGGTTTTGTTTGCCAGTGCTTTGGCCTCCAAAACCTGTGCCACGAGCCAGCCGCTACCTGCACAGAGGTAGCGCCCGGACTCGAACCAGATCTGGGCTCCTGCCTGCGCCAGGGGTGAGGACTGCCAGACGGTCGTGAGCTTTTCCCGCAGGTCGCTGAGATCCGGCGGCGTGTGGTCATTGGCATAGGGCCAGGGGAACCCGCCACCGGCATTCAGGATGCGGCATTCAAAACCCAGGGCGGCCTGCACTCGCTCGGCGGCGGCGATGGCTCGTCGGGTGTTCGCCACTACGGCATCGACACCCGCCACCTGGGTGCCGAAGTAGATATGGATGCCGCAGACATCGAGCCCCGGCAGCAGCACGCGCTGGCGGGCGGCTGGATCCGTGAGCAGGGACTCCTCAAAGCCGAACTGGCTCTCGACGCCGCTCATGGCGAGGCGTGCGTCTGGGGCCTCCGCAGGGTTCACGCGCAGCAGCACCTGGAAGGTGATTTTTTCAGCTGCTGCGAGGGACGCGAGCAGGGCGAGGTCGCGGAAGGATTCGCAGGAAAAAAGGCGGATGCCTGCTTGAATGGCGGTGATGATTTCTTCCCGCGTTTTTCCAGGGCCGCCGAAGAGCATCTGCGCGCCGGTAAAGCCTGCGACCTGGGCGGCTGCGAGCTCCCCCTGGGAGGTGATTTCCGCCCGGCAGCCTGCCTCTCTGACTGCGCTTGCGATGGCGGGCATGGGGTTGGCCTTGAAGGAGTAGCAGATGCTGGCTCCTGAGGGCAGGGCTAAGAAAAGCTGCTGGGCGCGGTCTTTCACTACGCCCAGATCATAGGCATAAAATGGGGTGCCGTGGCGGGTGGCGAGTGTTTGGGCGAGGGCGGCATCCATGCGAGTGAGAGATCAGGCGGTGGGAGCTGTAAGCAGTGCCCGCAGAGCTTTGCGATCCACCTTTTGGTTAGCCGTGCGCGGCAGTTCATCGAGGTAAATGAGGCGGTCCGGCACCTTGGCGCGCTCCAGAAAAGCCATGAGGCCCTGGTAAATGACGGCATCTTCAGGGCACTCACCCGTGATGGAGAGGAAGAGGCAGAGCTTGTCCTGCGCCTCGTCTTTGATGCAGCCGGCAGCCACGACCTGGGGCAGGCGGCAGGCGGCCTCCTCGATCTCCACTGGGCTCATGCGGTGGCCCTTGTGCTTGATCATGAAATCACTGCGGGCGTGGAAATGCAGGAAGCCCGCAGCATCCACCGCCCCGTAGTCACCAGTGACCAGCAGACGCGTGCCATCAGGCAGGAAGCGATAGCGTTTTGCCGTCTCCTCCGGCGCGCGCCAATAGCCGAGGCCGACGTTCGGACCACGCACGATGAACTCGCCCACCGTCCCGGTTGGCAGGTGCTGGCCTTCGGGAGATTCCGTCCACACCTCTGTGCCGTCCAGGGCCCGGCCCACGCTGTTTTCATGAGCATCAATCTCCTCAGGCAGCATGATGGAGACGCGCTTGCACTCCGTGAGCCCATACATGGGAAAAATCCGCGCTGCTGGCAAAAGCTGCTGAAGCAGGCGGATGTGCGGCAGCGGCAGGTGATCTCCGGTATTCGTGAGCACACGCAACTGCGGCAGCGCCACGGGCCGCCAGGATTGCATTTTGATCAGTCCCGCAAAAAGAGTGGGTACGCCCGGCAGCACCGTGATCTCATGACGGGCAAGAAGGCGTGGCAACTCCGGCCCGGACATTTCCGGCCTACCGATGAAGAGCGCAGACCCACGCATCAACGCATAAAAAATCTGATAAAACCCGTAGTCGAATGAGAGTGGCAGAAAGACAGCAATGCGGTCCGTCTCCTGATATTGCAGGCGTTGCATGATGGCCTGCGTGACAAAACCGACGTTGGCATGGCTCAGCATGACGCCGCGTGGCATCCCAGTGGAGCCGGAGGTGAAGACTAGGAAGGCCAGTTCATCGCCACCAGCAGGCTTGGGCAGGGCAGATGCTGGAGCCGTTTTCAACTCAGCCAGTGCAGAGTCCACGCAGATGACCCTGGCAGAACCAGCGCTGCTGCTGAGATCGGCCCGTTTTTCATCCAGCAGGACCAGCGCTGGCTCGCACTGGCCGACGATGCGCTCAAAGGATTCCCGCGTGATCTGGGAGGTCAGCACGGAGAAAACCGCGCCCGCACGTGTGGCCGCCAGCGTCAGGAGCGGCAGTTCCAGGCGATTCTCCATCACCAGCAGCACGCGATCACCCGGCTTCACCCCCATGGCCACCATGCCCGAGGCTAGTGCCACGACCTGTGCCTCAGACTCTGCAAACGTCAGCTTTTGCTCTTCCGTGAAGAGGAAGAGATGCGTCGGGAACAAGACGGCCGCACGAGTCAGAAGATCTGAGAGGGAGAAGGAGGGCATTCGTTGGGGTGCGGAAATGAAATCTATTGAAATTATAAAGCAACCCGCAATATGCTGATGTGGTTTGCGTGGGCAGTCACATCGATAGCTTATCAGCAAAGACCCCGAGGTGATTTCGACAACTAGAGCTCCTGATGCTTATTTCTAGCCTTACCTGTAATAGTAAACAAGCCAGCACCTACTGCTGAGTCAGCTGCCTTGGTGAATCAATCCGGCCGAATCATAGGAGTTTGTTGGGTGGATCTTGGGGCTGAGTTTGGGTTGGTCATCCCAGACACGCTTGACTCGGCACAGTGTTACTCAGGCTAACCCTTTTTGCTTTTCTTCTTTGCCTTGCCTCCAAGCGGCCAGGGCATGACGCCGACGCGTTTGGCCCAGGTGTCCCATTGTGCGGCCATTTCTTTGACGCGGTCGGGCTGTTGGGCGGCTAGGTCGTTCATCTCGGTGCGGTCGGTGGTGATGTGATAGAGCTCCCAGTCGCCAGGATGTTTGGAGACGAGCTTCCATTCACCGACGCGGATGGCGCGGTTGCCTTCATGCTCCCAAAAAAGAGGACGTTCAGACCATGAGATTGGGAGACTTTCAGCTGGGGAGACTAGGAGAGGTTTTAGACTGGTGCCCTCCATGGGTTGGATCGTCTTTCCTCGGTGCTGCTTTGGATAAGTCGCTCCAGCGAGGTCCACACATGTCGCCATGATGTCGATGAGATGGCTAGGAGTCGAAACGAGTCTCCCCATCTCTTTGTCCGAGTGTCCGATGGTCTTCATCCCCGCTGGCCAATGCGCGATCAGTGGCGTGCTAATGCCGCCTTCATGCTGCCAGTGTTTGTAATCGCGAAAGGGCGTGTTGCTGACGTTGGCCCAGTTCAGGCCGTAGCCGATGTAAGTGTCGGCTCCACCGGGCATGACGCCTTGGCCCTGGCGCATGGGGAAGCCATCGCGCGTTTGTTTCGGGATCATGTCGGGCTGGAGGTAATCGTTCGCCAGAGCTGGCAGCGTGGGTTTGTCGGCACGAGGCTTGTGCGGTCCATTCCGGCCCATGCCTTCGGCGCAGCCGCCGTTGTCCTGCAGAAAAAGGATGACCGTGTTGTCATACTGGCCGTTCTTTTTCAGCGTCTCGATCAAACGACCGATACCTTGGTCCATGCAGTCGATCATGGCTGCGAAGACTTCCATGCAGCGCGCCTCCCAGGCTTTGTTTTCCACCTGGCTCCAGTCACCGGCTTGCGGTGTGACTTTCCAGCGTTCATCGAGTAGGCCAAGACGCTTCATCTTTTCCAATCGAGCGGCACGGATGCTGTCGTAGCCTGCATCGTAGTGGCCTTTGTATTTGGCAATGTCTGCCTTCTTGGCGTGCATGGGCCAGTGAGCGGAGGTGTGAGCCATGTACATGAAAAAGGGTTTTTCCGGACTGCTTTTCGCGTGCTCGGTGACGAAACGAGCGGCGTGGTCATTGATCGCGTCGGTATAGTAGTATTCGTTCGGCTGATACTCGGCGTCAGCAAAAGGAGAAATGTAGGTGTTGTCGCGAGTGAGGGTGTTGGGATCAAAAAAACTGCCCGCTCCGTGGATGGTGCCGTAGAAACGATCAAAGCCGCGCTGGAGCGGCCAGTTGTGCTTGTCAGACTCCGTCTGTGGCTTCGTGACTTTTGTCACATGCCATTTGCCCGTCATGTAGGTGGAGTAGCCCGCAGTCTTCATTGCCTCGGCGATAGTGACGGATTTTTTGCTGAGATCGCCCGCATAGGACTCGCCCACCTTGGTGCTCCAATCATCCACCATGTGTCCGATGCCGGCCTGATGTGCATACAGTCCTGTCAGCAGCGACGCCCGTGTGGGACAGCACCGCGCCGTGTTGTAAAACTGCGTGAAGCGCATACCGCCTTTGGCCAACGCATCGAGATTCGGTGTCTCGATCTCACCACCATAGCAGCCGATGTCGGAGTAGCCGACGTCATCGGCCATGATGAGGATGATGTTGGGCTTCTCCGCAGCAAAGGAAGAAAGCGATAGTAGGAGGGCTGACAGCAGAACGAGATGCTTCATCGAAAGCTTTAAAACGTGTGCAGATTGCCCGCCTTCCATCTCATCCACACACCCGTCTATTCGGGATGCACGGCATCTTCTGCTTGGCATCACCGCTCGCATTGATCAAGATGGCCTCACCTCCATGACACCGCGTCTTCTTCTCTCTCTGTTTGGTTTAATGATCAGCACCGCATCTGCCGAGGATCCTCAATGGGTTTCCCTA
>CANHTV010000282.1 GCA_947463285.1 Verrucomicrobiaceae bacterium
ACGCACAAGTTTGATCCCATCACCCACAAAGATTATTACAGCCTCACGGCCTTCTTTAACAGCATCGACGAAGACGGTGCTGCTGGCGGCGGAGCGAAGCCTTACCTGAGCTATCAATCGCCTCATGCCCAACGCGCCGTGATCGAGGCCCAGCAACTGGTGGATCAACGCAAGCCCATCGAAGCCCAGGCTCGCCAGCAGGCTGAGGCACCTTTTGAAGAGTGGCTCAAGGCACGCCAAAAGCAGGTGCAGTCCGGTTTCCAAGCCTGGCATGTTTTGAAAGGCAGCCTGGAGTCTGAGGAGGGCACCGTGCTCACTCAGGATAAACAAGGCATCGTCACCGCCAGCGGCCCGCATCCGAAGCAGGAAGACTATCGCCTGATCACCACCGTTCATCTGCCGAGGCTGACGGGATTAAAGCTGGAGGTGCTGCCTCTGGATGGAGCGCTCTCGCGTGGTAAATCAGGCGAGTTCATCCTAACTGACATCAAAGTACAGGTGCGTCGCCGTGGCAGTTCACAGATCCGTGACATCGTGGTGAATGGCGCTGTTTCAGACATTAAGACCGAAGCCAAGGCCCGTGAATATGGCGATGTCAAAGGCACGCTGGATGATGACCCCCGCAATGGCTGGACGACCAAAGGCCAACCCAAGGACAAACCCCACACGGCGGTCTACGCCCTGAAGCAGCCGCTCGTGATGGAGGCTGATGAGGAGCTGATTTTCGAGATGCTGCATCGCTCCACGAATGGGGATGCCAACATCAGCCGCTTCCGGCTTTCCGCCACCGATCAGCCCGGCCCGGCGGTGCGTGAGATGGGCACGGCACCGCTGGAGCAGCTCGCCGCAGCGCCCTTGGATGAGAAACTGCACGCGCGTTTGTTTGCCCAATTTCTGGAGGATCATCAGCCTTACCAGATCGCCAAAGCCTCGCTGGATCGGGCCACCGTACAGCTCAAGGAAGTCAACGCCGCCGCAGGCAAGCTGAACGTCATGGTGCTGGCAGAACGCAAGGAGGCGCGTGATACCCACATCCTCCTGCGTGGTGTCTGGGACAAAAAAGGCGAGCTGGTGCAGCGCGATGTACCCGCAGCCATTGCCGCCTGGCCAGAGGGAGCAGCGCGAGATCGCCTCGGCCTCGCCAAGTGGATCGTTGCCAAGGACAACCCGCTGACCGCACGGGTGTTCGTCAATCATGTCTGGCAGATGCTTTTCGGCGCCGGGCTGGTGCGCACGCCGGATGATTTTGGCCTGCAAGGTCAGCGCCCCACACATCCTGAGCTGCTGGACTGGCTGGCGGTGGATTTCATGGCCCATGGCTGGGATGTGAAGCACCTCATCAAGCTCATCGTCAGCAGTGAAACCTATCGTCAGGACTCCAATGCCACGCCGGAGCTGATCGCCCGCGATCCGCAAAACCGCCTGCTGGCTCGTGGTCCCCGGTTCCGCCTGCCTGCCTGGATGCTGCGAGACGCCGCCCTGGCCGCCTCAGGTCTTTTGAATCCAGCCCTCGGCGGCCCCCCCGTGCGCCCCCATCAGCCAGAAGGCGTGTGGGAAGAAATCTTCATGGGCCGTTTCACCTATGAGCCGAGTCAGGGCGCAGCGCAGTATCGGCGCACCCTGTATGCCTTCTGGCGGCGCAGTATCGCCCCCACCTTTCTTTTTGATAGCGCCCAGCGCCGCGTCTGTGAGGTCGGCATGAGCCGTACGAACACGCCTCTCCAGGCACTGACCCTGCTGAATGATCAGACCATGAGGGAGGCCTCCCAGGCCCTGGCGGCGGAAATGCTCGTTAGGTCGCAACCACCCGCGCAGCGTCTCGACTGGCTGACCCGGCAGGTCCTCAGCCGTCCCGCCACCGCGCAGGAGATCCAGGTGCTCTCGCGTGAGCTGGACCGCGCCCTGAAGCATTACCGCCACCAGCCCGGCGATGCCGAAAAGTTCCTCGGTCAAAAAGCCCCACCAGAGCTCGCCGCCCACACCCTCATCGCCAGCCTCGTCCTGAATCTCGATGAAGCCCTGACGCACGAGTGAGATTGTGGTGTGATCCTTGGTCGCCGAGTGATTACGAATGGCGGCGTCACTCATTTGGGTGGCGTGAGGTGCTCGCTAAAATGGCCAGCCTTAAATCTCTCGGGCCAACTCTAAAATCCGTACATGACAATCACCCTGCCTCGTGCCTGGGAACAGCTGATCGAAGACAAGATCCTTTCCGGCCTCTATGCCGATGAATCCGAGGTCGCCTGTGAGGCACTTCGCCACGAGTTCGAGCAGGATGCCGTAAGCCGGTGGGTTCAAAAACAAGCGGCAGTAGGCTTGCCCAGCTAGATGTGGGTGATTATGCTGACCTCACTCGCGAAGACATTCTCGCCCAGCTCTCCAATCGTCGGGCGGCATCGCGATGAGCTTCAGGTTTTCAAAAACTCGCCCACGAAGACATCGCGCTCAATCACGACGACACCGTCGCTGAATGGGTTTAGGAACAGGCCTCGCTCTACATTTCCGGGATCTTGGACGCCCTCGATGAAAACTTAGAAATTAATCTGGCCGTGAAATTGTTATTCCTCGCGTCATGATGTTTTGTGAATTGGAAAGAACTGAAAATTGAGAGTGAGCAGCTTTTTGAGTTCAGGCAGGTAGTCGGAGGACATGCGTTGCAGGGTGCCGTCGATAGCGTGGCAGAATTCGCTGAAGCTGGGGTAGTGACAGTTGCTCAAACACTTCTTCTTGGTGAGCTTCCAGAGCCTTTCGATGAGGTTGAGATGGAGCTGTAGGCAGGCAGAGATACAGGAACTCTATGTCACGCGCTGCTGCGTGGGCGGAGACTTCTTTGCAGCGCTGGCAGCGGGCTTTGTCGAGGATCAGAGTGATGGGCTTGCTGGCATGGTTTTGGCGTACTTTGTCGAGCCATTGGAGCGCTTAAAATCTTGATGACGCTAGGTATAGAGTGCCAAACAGGGTGATAGAAAAATGGGGGCTGCCAATAGGATCACTCCCTTTTTCTGCCCCCATTTGCTGTCAGTTGGTTTGGAAACTCACGCCGCCCGATTCACCGCGCTGAGCACAGCTTTGATGGAGGCGAGTTCGATGTTGGTATCGACTCCGGCTCCCCAGATGAGTTTGCCGGTGGCGGTCTTGATCTGGATGAAGGCGAGGGCGGCGGCTTCGGAGCCAGAGCTGAGGCTTTGCTCGCGGTAGGTGGAGACCTCGAAGCTCGGAGCTCCGGCGTCGGTGATGAGGGCGTTTACAAAGGCAGCGATGGGGCCGTTGCCGGTGCCGACGACTCCGCGCTCCTTGTCATTCACGACGAGGCTACAACGGCAGGTGAAGACGCCATCCACACCGTCGGCATGGAAGTGGTGCAGGGCGAAGGGGGTTTCGCGCTCGATGTATTCTGTCCAGAACATGCCCTTCAACTCGGTGCCGCTAACTTCGCGACCAAGCTTGTCCACCAAGTCGTTGGCGATGGGGCCGAACTCTCGCTGCATGTCCTTCGGCAACTCGATGCCGAACTCGCTTTCGAGAAGGTAGGCGACACCGCCTTTGCCGCTCTGACTGTTAACACGGATGACCTCGTGGTATTCGCGGCCGATGTCATGCGGGTCGATGGTGAGGTAGGGGACGTCCCAGATGGATTTGTGCTGATCATAGCCCGCGAGGCCCTTCTTGATCGCGTCCTGATGGCTGCCGCTGAAGGCGGTGAAGACGAGTTCGCCTGAGTAGGGTTGGCGGGCGGGGACGGTCATGCCGGTGGTGCGCTCATACATGGCGATGAGGCCGTTCATGTCGCTGAAATCCAGCTTCGGGTCGGTGCCGTGCATGTAGAGATTCATGGCGACTTGGACGATGTCCAGATTGCCGGTGCGCTCGCCATTGCCGAAGAGCGTGCCTTCCACGCGATCTGCGCCAGCCAGCAAGCCCAGCTCGGTGGCGGCGGTGCCGGTGCCGCGGTCGTTGTGCGTGTGCAGGCTGATGATGAGGCTGTCGCGGTTTTTGATGTTCGTGCAGATCCACTCGATCTGGTCGGCATAGACGTTTGGCATGGCTACCTCGACGGTGTCGGGCAGGTTCAGGATCATCTTATGCTCAGGGGTGGGCTGCCAGACATCCATCACGGCCTCGCTGATCTCTTTGGCGAACTCGACCTCCGTGGCGCTGAAGCTCTCGGGGGAGTATTGCAGCGTGACTTTGGTGCCGCCTTCCGTCAGGCGATGCAGGCGGTCTTTGATCAATTTGGCACCGCTCTTGGCCACGGCGATGATCTCCTCCTTGGTCTTGCCAAACACATACTTCCGCTGCGCAGGCGAGGTGGAGTTGTACATGTGGATGACCACCTGCTTCGCGCCAATGAGGCTCTGCACGGTTTTTTCGATCAAGTCCTCACGCGCCTGCACGAGCACCTGGATGGTGACATCATCGGGGATGCGCTTTTCCTCGATGAGGCGGCGGTTGAAGCTGAACTCGGTGTTCGAAGCGGAGGGGAAGCCGACCTCGATTTCTTTAAAGCCGCACTTCACGAGTGCATCGAACATGTCGAGCTTCTGGGAGACATTCATCGGCACGGCGAGAGCTTGATTGCCATCGCGCAGATCGACACTGCACCAGATGGGCGCGTGGGTGATGGTGCGGCTGGGCCACTGACGGTTCGGCAACTGAACGGGATCGAAGCGCTGATACTTGGGAGCAGGATTCTTTAACATGACGGGACGTATTTTTCTAAACAGGCTGACAGAAAGCGGGCCGGAAAAGTTCTTCCTAAATGAGCCCTGGGTGGCTGCCGTGACATAACGGCATAGCATGGCGAGGAAACGCGGGCCGCCTACCCTAGCGTAAGTCGCAGGGTAAGGAGGAGGGTCAAAGCCGTGGCTGACGCTGTCATGAGATCCTGATGCTAGAGGCAGAAGCCCAAATGTCCAGCAGCGGTTTTTCCCAGCCCCGCCGAACTGCGGTCACAAGCAAGGAGACGGTCACGAAGTCATGCCGCCGTTGAGCTGACGGAGTCTCACAGCTCGATCTTCATCGGCGGCGGGGGCTTTAGCTTGAGGAGAGGCTGGTCGATGATATCACCGCCTTCTTCTGGTCCGACGGGGACGGCACGACGAATGGGGCTACCATCGTCATTGAGGGGACGCGCGCGCAGAATGGGCAACTCTGAATTGTAAGGATCAGCACCGACGATGATTGGATCACGGATGTGGACGGCTTCGACGTGGGCAAATTTACTGAGATCAGCAGGAAGCACGACTTCTCCGGGCTGGGAGGTCATCTGCTGGTGAAAGGAGACTAGATCGGCAGGCAACCCATCGCCGGTGTGGACGCTGCAGCTTTGATTGAAG
>CANHTV010000283.1 GCA_947463285.1 Verrucomicrobiaceae bacterium
GCGGCGCTGATGATGCGGCTGATCTTCAGGTAGCTCTCACTGCTGGGGCCTGGGCCGATGCAGATGGCTTCGTCGGCCAGATGGACGTGCATGGAGTCCACATCGGCTTCAGAATAAACGGCGACGGTTTTGACATCGAGTTCTTTGCAGGCGCGGATGATGCGGACGGCGATTTCACCACGGTTGGCGACGAGGACTTTTTTAAACATGGAAGAAGCTAAGAGCGAAGGGCTAAGGACGGAGAGTCTGGGCTGGGTTCGAGCCTTGAACTTCTTGACGGTCAAGCCGTCAAGGCGATCAAGAAGAGTGCAAGGCGGTGACGGATCAGGCTTTCAATTCGAAGAGTGGCTGTCCGTATTGCACGGGTTTGCCGTCTTCGACGAGGACTCGGGCGATGGTGCCACGGGTTTCTGCCTTGATCTCATTCATGACCTTCATGGCCTCGATGATGCAGACATTGCTGTTTTCATCGACAGAGTCGCCAATGTTCGCGAAAGCTTTTTCACCAGGAGCCGAGGAGCGATAAAAGGTGCCGACCATCGGGCTGTTGATTGTGGGGCCTGCGACGGGAGACGGCGCGGCAGCAGCTGCTGTGGCAGCCACAGGTGCAGGAGCGGCGAGGGCGGCAGGAGCTGCGGCAATGGCGGCCGGGGCAGCGGATGCCATCGGGAGATGACGCAGCAGTTCCTTGGCGGCATCGAGATCAGAGCCACGGCGAAGCTCGACCGTGGAATACTCATTCTCAAAGTGGAAATACGTGAGATCGTTTTCGGCCATGAGGGTCACGATCTGCTTGATCTGTTTCAGGTCCAAGTTGGTGGCCTCCTTTTCGGTTGGTTTGATGTCTTCCATTCTGGAATATGGGTGCGGTTAGCGGATTGAGATTAGCGTCTTCACTCTGAGTGGCAAGGATAAAACCATGCGGCAGCTCCGGCTGAAGTGATCTCGGGCGCCACAGCAAGAGGGGAGCCATGTTTAATGAAGTTTTGCAGCCTATCATCTGAACAGCTAAAAAGTCGGCGGTAGTGTGCCCTCTGCTGCCATCAGCCGAAGTGGTTATTTTTCCAAAACCAAGACACGGAACGAGCGTCCCAAAAAGGCCGGATGCGTGAGAGAGTGATACTGACGCAGTAGCGCCTGGGTGGTGGCATCAGGCCTCTGGCCTTCCAGCGAGGTCAGCCATGGAAGCCCGAGTTTTCCCAGATAACGTCCCTGATGGGTGTAGCTGCTCAGGCGCAGTCCTGTGGCTTCGGCTGTCTCGATCAGACGCGTGAAATTAACGTGCGTGGTCAGATCACATCGCCCCAGATCCTCTAGAACATGATCATCCGTCTGATGCTGATGATAGCGTCTCAGGGTGCCGGTGTGCCTCTCGGGCATGTGGAGTTCTTCTTGGTCGAGACCGTAATCTGCAAGGTATAGACTGCCGTGAAAGGGTGCCTTCGCCAACTGGCGCATCCATTCGAGTGAAGCTAGATGCACCTCTGTGGTGTAGCCTGGGGGTAAGTTTGTCGGGAGTCTCGAAATTTCCGCCAGCAGGGCCTCGCTGGAGGGCTGGCCGGGCACAAACTGAAGCGTGTCGTTTTCCCCAGCCCGCACATATAGTTCCTGCCAGCATTCGCCATCCGAGCGGACGAGATGGACAGGCATCGCGTCGGGAAGCTCATTGCAAAGGTAAAGCGCTGGTACGGCAGGCAGCTCGGCCAGTGAGCTGACCCAGCTCACACGTGAGCCAAAGCGCGCCAGTTTCAGCCGCTGCACCGTCTGGTAGCGAGGATTTGGCTCCACGATCAGGTAATGAAAGTCGCAGGTGCTCAGGATGTCCTCCGCCAGTTGGCCATCATGGGCGGCCTGCTCGATGACCGAAAAATCTGCCAGTTGGCCCATTTTTTCATGTACCTGACGAGCCAGCGTGCTGAGCAGCTGGCCATAGAGCGGCCCCACGCTGACGGCGGTGTAAAAGTCACCACTGCGCCCTATCCGCCGGGGGCCGGGGCCGTAATAGCCATGCTCGGGATGGTACAAAGCGGCCTCCATGACCGCGGCAAAAGTCAGCTGACCGCAGGCGCGGAGTTGATCGACAAGGAGTTGATGAAGCGGTGACACGGGAAAGAACTGGCGGGCGGGCTCAGGATGGCTAATCTGAGCGCTCTTTTGATCACAAGCCACCTCTCATGTTTGGCCTAGAACCAAATCCATCCACCAACTGGCGCGGCGAATCCGGCCTGAAACAGCCGTTTTACCGCCGTGTGTGGTTCAGCGCCTTGATTGCTCTGATCCTCCTCACCGGTGTCACTCTGCTCGGCATTTATTCAGTCATCGTCGCACCGCTCAAGGAGAAGGCGCAGATCTATGACCTCAGTGAGCTCAAGAAGCTGGAAGCTGCCAGCCTCATCTATGATCGAAATGGCGAGGAACTCTCGCGCATCTATGTGCTGAATCGCACCCCAGTGCGGATCAAAGATATTCCCCAGCATTTTATTGATGCCCTTACCGCTCAGGAAGATAGTCGCTTTTTCCAGCATGATGGCGTGGACTACATCGGCCTCGTGCGTGCCGTTTGGCTGAACTTTAAAGCCGGTGAAGTCACCCAGGGTGCCAGCACCATTACCCAGCAGCTGGCTCGCCAGACTTTCGGGCTCATGGAGCGCAGCTACAAACGCAAGCTGATGGAGGCCTTTGTGGCGCAGCGTATCGAGAAGGATTTTAACAAATCCGAGATCCTGGAACTCTACTTGAATCGCATTTTCTTTGGTAAAAACTTCTACGGTATCCAGGCTGCTGCTCGGGGTTACTTTGGCAAAGATGCCAAAGAGCTGAACCTCTCCGAGGCCGCAACCATCGCCGGACTCATCAAAAGCCCGAACAATATCGAGCCTCTGCGTAATCCGCAACGCGCCAAGAAAGAGCGTGACTACGTGCTGGAGCGCATGGTGATCGAAAAACGCATCTCACGTGAGGAAGCTGAGGAAGTCAAACGCAGCAACATCATCACCGCCCCGCAGTCAGGAGCAAGTCTGCTGAACTACGCCTACGACACCGTGCGTGAGGAAGTCGTGGCCTTGCTCGGTGAAGAACGCGCTTTCAGCGGTGGCTTCAAAATTTACACCAGCATCAACAAAGAGCTGCAAAACAAGGCTGAGGAATCCGTCAAAAACCGCCTGACCGAGATCGAAAAACGCCAGGGCTACGAGCACCAGACCTATGAGCAATACCGCGCGCTCGTCACCAACTGGCGGAAAAAAGCTAGCTCCAGCACGACTGACGCCCTCGCCCCAAGGCCCAAGCCTGAATATCTCCAGGCCGCCGCGCTGGTGCTGGATAACAGGGACGGCTCCATCCTCGCCATGGTCGGCGGTCGTGACTTTTTCGACAGCCAGTACAACCGCGCCACGGCCAGCCTTCGCCCCACAGGCACCGCCTTCATTCCCTTTATCTATGCCGCCGCTTTCAGTCAGCCGAATTTTTATCCCATGTCCACTCTGGCTGATGAGCCTCTCGGCAATGACCGCGTCATGATCGGCGGCTTCACCGGCATCCTCGGCGAGTACGGCATGGAGGTCTCCAACCCCAAATGGTCACGCGCCCAAATCACGGCTCGTGAAGCCCTCGTCGCCTCGCGCAATTCCGCCACCGTGCGTCTGGGGGAAAACATCGCCCTAGACCGTGGTCTGCTGAAGCCAGCCTTCAAGGAATTCATCAAAACCGCTGGCATTACCTCGCCACTCCGTGATGCCGCATCTGCCTGCCTTGGCGCCAGCGAGGCCAAGCTCGATGAAATGTGCCTCGCCTACTCCTGCTTCCCCACCGGTGGCAAGCGTCCATCCCGCCTGCATCTTATCCAGCGCATCAGCGACGCTAATGACAAAACCGTTTTTCAACTCGATGAAGCCAGCCTCCAGCCAGTGCGTGCCATGGATGAAATAGCCGCCTGGCAGACCCACTCCTGCCTAGACGATGCCCTCCATCGCGGCACAGGTGCGGTCTCAGTCGATTATGGCCTGGGTGACTTTCCCGCTGCTGGTAAAACCGGCACGCATCATGAATACAAGGATCTCTGGTTTTTTGGTTATACCTCAGCCGTCACCTGCGGCGTCTGGGTAGGTTTTGATAAACAAAAGACCATCTATCCCGAAGCCTTCTCCAACAAAACAGCCCTGCCTATTTGGACCGACATCATCAATGCCTCGACCAAAGGCAACAGCCCTCAGGAGTTCATCGCTCCTGAAACCGCTGACCGAGTGGAAATCTGCCGCAGCAGTGGCATGAGAGCTACCGACTACTGCTACGAGAAAATCAAAGGCCCCAATGGCGTCTCCAAATCTATCCGCAACACCTACTTCGAATACCTCCGTCCTGGCACCAGCTTCAATCAAAGCTGCAGCGTCCACACCGGCGATGGGTTGCCTGCCGATCTAGTCTCCTTTCACCAGCAGATGACCTCCCAGCCCGGAGAAGTCGTGCTTCCTGCTGATCTCAGTAAATTTGCCCACGTTGAAGCCGTCCACATCCGTGATCCAATCATCGTCGGTGCTGATCCCTACAATTCAGAGTTGCCCATTCTGCGCGCGCGTCCCGTCAATGACGATGGCAGCCCCATTCGTCGTGCCGTCCCCGTCGGACCAGAAGAAGGCGGTGATCTCATCGACCAACCCGTCCTCAAGCTAAAGCCCCCGCCGCCGATGAAGATCGAGCTGTGAGACTCTGTCTGCTCAACGGCGGCATGACTTCGTGACCCTCTCCCTGCTTGTGACCACAGTTCGGCGGCGCTGGGAAAAAACCGCTGCTGGACATTTGGGCTTCTGCCTCTAGCATCAGGCTCTAATGACAGCGTCAGCCACGGCTTTGACCCTCCTCCTTACCCTGCGACTTACGCTAGGGTAGGCGGCCCGCGTTTCCTCGCCATGCTTTGCCGTCATGTCACGGCAGCCATCCTGGGCTCATTTAGGAAGAACTTTCCGGCCCGCTTTCTGTCAGCCTTTTTAGAAAAACACGTCCCGTCATGTTAAAGAATCCTGCTTCCAAGTATCAGCGCTTCGATCCCGTTCAGTTGCCGAACCGTCAGTGGCCCAGCCGCACCATCACCCACGCGCCCATCTGGTGCAGTGTCGATCTGCGTGATGGCAATCAAGCCCTCGCCGTGCCGATGAATGTCTCCCAGAAGCTCGACATGTTCGATGCACTCGTGAAGTGCGGCTTTAAAGAAATCGAGGTCGGCTTCCCCTCAGCCTCGAACACCGAGTTCAGCTTCAACCGCCGCCTCATCGAGGAAAAGCGCATCCCCGATGATGTCACCATCCAGGTGCTCGTGCAGGCGCGTGA
>CANHTV010000284.1 GCA_947463285.1 Verrucomicrobiaceae bacterium
AAACCGTCGCCGTTTATTCTGAAGCCGATGTGGACTCCATGCACGTCCATCTGGCCGACGAAGCCATCTGCATCGGCCCAGGCCCCAGCAGTGAGAGCTACCTGAAGATCAGCCGCATCATCAGCGCCGCCGAGATCGCCAATGTCGATGCCATCCATCCCGGCTATGGCTTCCTCTCGGAGAAAGCCGAGTTTGCCGACGTATGCGAGCAGTGCAAAATCAAGTTCATCGGACCCAGCTCCAAGGTGATCTCGATGATGGGTGACAAAAACACCGCCCGCGCCACAGCCAAGGCCGCAGGTGTCCCAATCACTCCAGGCTCTGATGGCATCATCACGACGGAAGAAGAAGCACTGCATTGGGCTCGCAAGATTGGCTACCCCGTCATCATCAAAGCCACCGCTGGTGGTGGTGGCCGCGGCATGAGACCAGTACTCAATGAAGCCACCCTTATCTCCAGCTTCCAAGCAGCCTCTCTGGAAGCGATGAAGTGCTTCGGTGACGGCTCCATGTACATGGAAAAACTCGTCGATAAGCCTCACCACATCGAATTCCAAATCGTCGCCGACAGTCTTGGCAATGTGGTCCATCTTGGTGAACGCGACTGCTCCATGCAGCGTCGCAATCAGAAGATCATTGAGGAGTGCCCAAGCCCGAAGATCACCGAAGAACTGCGTAAAAAGATGGGGGACGCCACCGTCGCCCTCTGCAAACAGATCGGCTACGAAAACTGCGGCACCATCGAGTTCCTCGTCGATAACAACCGCAAGGACTTCTACTTCATGGAGATGAACACCCGTATCCAGGTGGAGCATCCGATCACGGAAGAAGTCTATGGCTGCGACCTCATCAAGGAGCAGATCCGCATCGCCGCCGGCCTGCCACTCAGCGAGCACGTTATCAATGCCCAGGCCCGTGGCCACAGCATCGAATGCCGCATCAACGCTGAAGATCCTTATCGCAACTTTGCCCCCAGCCCTGGCAAGATCAATCTCTGGTACACCAGCGGTGGCCGTGGTGTCCGTGTCGATACCCACGTCTATTCCGGTTACGAAGTGCCGCCTTATTATGACTCGATGATCGCCAAGCTCATCGTCACAGGTGCCACTCGAGAGATCGCCATCAGCCGTATGCGTCGTGCTCTGGGTGAATTCACCGTCGAAGGCATCAAGACAACCATTCCACTGCAAAGCAAGATCCTCACCACAGGTGATTTCCAGAACGGCAACTACGACATTACCTGGGTGGAAAACTTCCTCCGCCAGGAAGGTCTGAAGGCCTGAGTTTGAATTCTCATCATCGTCACCAATGGTGAATCCATATTGTTGGAGTCATGGAGTGCTGGAGATTGAAAATACAGCACTTCATTTCTCCACGACTTCATCACTCCGAGCACGAGCAATTACAAAGTTGGGTGATCACCTGTTTGGCACTTTCGCGCTTGGGGATGGATTTTCCCAACTTGTGAGGAGAGAGCAGCAAGATCTGCGGCATCAGCTCGTAACGGGTAGCTGACTCAGAGCGGCTTTCCTAGCTGCCTCGCTACATCCACCTCTCTATCTCCTCCTTATGTTCCGCATCCCTGGCGCTCTCGGCAAAGACTTGTGTGACAAAGATCTCGGCATGACTCGCCGTGACATCCTGCGCGTGGGTGGTGCCTCCATGATGGGCCTGACCCTGAACAATATGTTCCGTGCCCAGGCAGCATCTGTCGGATCTGAGGCCGCTGGTCGTGCGGGTTGGGGCAAGGCCAAGCACGTCCTGATGATTTACCTCCAGGGTGGTCCAAGCCATCTCGATCTTTGGGATCCCAAGGAAAACGTGCCAGACAAAGTCCGCTCGGCCTTCAAGACCATCCCAACCAAGGTTCCGGGGCATCATTTCACCGAAATCCTGCCGCAGCTTGCGAAGGTGAACGATAAGTTCACGATGATCAATTCGATGAGCTACACGCCGAACGGTCTCTTTAACCACACGGCTGCCATTTACCAGATCATGACTGGCTACACCACGGACAAGGTCAGCCCGTCAGGTCAGCTTGAACCACCAAGTCCGAAAGACTTCCCAAACTTCGGCAGCAACATCACCCGTCTGAAACCGATGGATGAGCCCATGCTTCCCTTCGTCATGCTTCCGCGTCCGCTTCAGGAGTCGAATGTCGTCGGTAAAGGCGGCACCGCTGGATTCCTTGGTAAAGCTTACGATCCTTACACCCTTTACCCCGATGGCGATGACCTCGACATGGGCAAGATGGACCGTATCAAGATCGAAGATCTCCAACTGCGTCCGGATCTCTTCAGCGTCCGCCTTCAGCGCCGAGCCAAGCTGCGTGATGCCCTCAACGACCAGATGCCTACCATCGAAGCAGCCGTGAAGGACATGAGTATGGACAATTACTATGATCAGGCACTCAGCCTCATCGCCAGTGGTCGTGCCCGTGATGCCTTTGCCCTTGATCGTGAATCGCCCAAACTTCGTGACCGCTACGGTCGCAACACCTTCGGTCAAAGCTGCATGCTGGCCCGTCGTCTGATCGAGGCGGGAACACGCGTCGTTGAGCTCATCTGGCCCAAAGTCGCCAACTCGGACAACCATAGCTGGGATCACCATGTCGGCCTCACTCAGCGCATGAAGAGCCAGAGCGGCCCCATGCTTGATCAAGGCCTCAGTGCTCTCTTTGAAGATCTTGACGCCTCAGGCCTGTTGGACGAGACCCTGGTCGTCGCCCTTGGTGAGTTTGGTCGTAGCCCTGAAAAAGGCGTCTCCACCTCTGGCAATGGCAACAGTGCTGATGGACGTGACCACTGGCCTTACTGCTACACCGCCGTCATTGGTGGCGCGGGTATCAAGCGCGGTTACATCCACGGCAAGTCCGACAAAACCGGCTCCGCACCAGCAGAAGATGCCGTGCATCCCACGGAGTTGCTCGCCACCATCTACCACGCCGTGGGCATCGACCCCGAGACCATCGTTTACAATCACCTCAACCAACCGCGCGAACTGGTGAAGGCCAAGCCGGTAACGAAGCTTTTTGCTTAAATCGCTTACACCCAATCACTACACAGGCCGTTCAGAGATGAACGGCCTGCTTTTTTATACCCTAGTGAGCTTCCTTGCTAGCCGTCCTTCTTTAAAAACAGGTGGCTGTATTTTTCCGGCCAGTCTGCAGGCAGTCGCATCGGTTTCCCCTGTGGCATCTGCACCAGCGCCAGGGACTGACGGCAGCTGATGAGCACGGTGTCCTCTCCCGCACGGAAGACTTCAAAGGCCACCCAGAAACGCACCCGCTCCACGCGCTCCAGCCGCCCACGGATGATCAGTTCATCACCCAGCGTCGCAGGTTTGCGGTAGTCAATCTCCGTGCGCACCACCACGGGATACACCTGAGTGCGAGCCATCTCGCGTAACTGCATGCCAAGCTTTGCCGCCAAGCGCGTCCGTGCAGTCTCGATCATCCGCAGGTAGGCGATGTTATGGACAACGCCTCCGATGTCGGTGTCAAAAAACATCACTTCTTCACGCGTCTCGATTGTTGGAGTTTCCTCAGGCATCATGCCCTATGCTATGGCAGTCCCAGGCCATCACGGCAACCAACTTGCTTTCCACATTTCACCTCATCTTATCTGCCTCTTATGGAACTCGACCTCACCGGCCCGCTGCGCGACGACGCTTATATGATCCTCTCCGGGCTCGTCACCCCGAGGCCCATCGCCCTCACCACCACGGTTGATCCCGAGGGATGCGTCAATGCCGCCCCGTTCAGCTTTTTCAACGTTCTCGGCGACAGCCCGCCCATCGTCGGTCTGTGTCCTGGCGACCGCTCACCCGGCATCCCGAAAGACACCGCTCGCAACATCCGCCTCACTCACGAATTCGTGGTCAACCTTGTCGATGAAGCCCTGGCGGAGAAAATGAACTTCTGCGCGGCTAGCCTGCCGCCGGGGGAAAACGAGCTGCTTCATGCCGGGCTCACTCCCCTGCCCTCCACCAGCGTACGCCCACCGCGCATCGCCGAGTCGCCAGCCAGTCTGGAATGCCGCAGTCACAGCATCATCGAGATCGGCGATAATCGCCTCATCATCGGCGAGGTCCTACGCGTGCATGTTCGAGATGATCTCTTTGATCCCGAGACCTGGCATATCAAGCCCGGCCGCTACCAGCCCATCGGACGAATGCAGGCCCCGCACTGGTACTGCCGCACCACCGACCTCTTTGAAATGAAGCGCCCTCGCTGAGCAAACCAACAAGCCCGAACTTTGAGTTTTATCGCGTCTGCTTGTCCACTTTGGTGCGCAGAGCCTGCTCGACTTCACCAAGCGGGAGGCAGTTGATGACGTCTTGGCGGGTCAGCCAGCCTTTGCGAGCGGCGCGGATGCCAAAGAGCACGTCTTGAAGGCCACGCGGGCTGTGAGCATCCGGGTTGATGCTGCATTTGACGCCTTTTTCTTTGGCGAGCCGCCACCAGCGCCAGTCCATGTCGAGACGCCAAGCGCTGGCGTTAAGCTCGATGATGGTGCCGTTGGCTGCGGCTGCATCGATGATCTTGGGGATGTTCACCGCATAGGCCGGACGCTGAGCGAGCAAGCGACCAGTGACATGACCGAGCATGGTGACATAAGGGTTTTCGATGGCCCGGATGATGCGTGCAGTCATCTCGGCTTCAGGAAGATTGAACACGTTATGAACGCTGGCGACGACATAATCCAACTCAGACAAGAGGTCGTCATCAAAGTCTAGGGAGCCGTCCTTCAGGATGTCCACCTCACTTCCGGCGAAGATGTGAAAATGCCCATCGAACTCGGCATTCAGGGCGCGGATTTCGGCGATCTGGGCGCGCAGGCGGCCTTCGTGCAGACCGTTTGCCTGAAAGCTGCTCTTGCTGTGGTCGGCAACGCCGAAGTATTGCAGGCCAAGATCGCGCGCAGCTTCAGCCATCTCACGCAAACTGGCGCTGCCATCACTGGCGGTGGTGTGGTTGTGGAATACGCCACGAAGGTTTTCCAGCTCGATGAGACGAGGCAGGCGTCCGTGCTGAGCGGCCTCGATCTCACCTGCGTTTTCCCGCAGCTCGGGCTCGATGTAGTCGAGGCCAAGTGCGCGGTAGATCTCACGTTCCTCGTAGATTTCAGCGAGTTCTTCCGGCAAAAGCCCGCCTTTGGAAGGGCTGAAGCCGTATTCGTTCAAGGACAGACCCTGATCCAAAGCGCGCTGACGCATGACGACGTTGTGTTCTTTGCTGCCAGTGAAGTAGTTCAGCGCAAAGGGAAACTCAGCGCTGCTGACGGCACGCAGGTCACACTGCACACCTTTGCTGGCGTAG
>CANHTV010000285.1 GCA_947463285.1 Verrucomicrobiaceae bacterium
ATTTCTTTGACCGCCTCACGCCGATGTCGGTTAAAGAGATGCGTCAAGGTTTGCGGACGCGCATCTTTACCCTGGCTCTGATGCTGGATTTTGATCCCATGCACCTGTGCCTTGAGGCGGATGTCGCGGTATCGGGAATTTGAAACACAAGCCCTGAAAAAATCGAATGATGATGCTTAGAACACCTGAAGAACTGCGTCGCATTCAAGGCCGCGCCCGTGAGTGGGCGCGGGTGCTGAAGCTGCCATTTCGGCAGCAGCGCTGGCATGGTCATGCGGGTGGATTTGCTGGCACGGGAGTGGGTAGCAGTTTGGACTTCCAAGATCATCGCGTCTATCTCCCGGGCGATGATCCACGGCAGATTAACTGGCAGGCCTACGCTCGCACCGGCACTTACACGATGAAGCAGTATCGGGAAGAGGTGCGGCCGATGGTGGATGTGATTTTAGATGCTTCAGCGTCCATGTTTGCCTTTCCTGCCAAGGCTGAACGCGTGCTCGAACTGCTGTCCTTCACGGTGGAGGCTGCATTGCAAAATGCGGCTTCCGTGCGCTGCTGCTTGGTGTCTGGCCAGGCTCATCGACTGCTGGAGTTAGAGACCATGCAATCCGGGGCCTGGGTGGATATGCTTGAGTCCCTGAAAGGTGGTGCTGAGGCTCCCATGCTGACTCGCCTGCCGCTGCGAGCGTGCTCGATGCGTGTTTTCATCAGTGATCTGCTTTTTCCCGCTGAGCCTGAACGGCTGTTGGCTCCTCTTAGCTCAAAGAATGGACGTGGTATCGTCTTTGCTCCGCTGGTGCGTGAAGAGTCGGCTCCTGATTGGCAGGGGAACTATGAGTTTGTCGATGCTGAGACTGAACAGCCTCATGAACACCGGGTGGAAAGCGATATGCTCGCTCGTTATCATCAGGCTTATGCACGGCATTTCGAGTTGTGGAAAAATGCGGCTGTCAAAAATGGCATCGCGTTGGCACGTGTGAACGCGGATGAACCATTTCTGCCATCGTTGCGAGCTGAAGGCATCCCTGCAATGGCTTTGGAGATGGGCTGAATCAGTCGATCCGCACAGCTGCGCAGGTCATCTCTAAAACACGCCATAGAGACTGCCCCCCGAGGCTGCCTTCATGAAAGCCATTAGCTGGAATCGGCTGCCAGTTGTCTCGCTCGCGGCTTTGCTCAGGCTGTGGTATGTGCGTGAGTGTGGGGTCATACTGGCTGTCCTTGCCACCCATTTTGTAGATCACGAGATCCAGCGATGGCACGACGTAGAGGCAAAAACCGCCTGCGCCGGATTTCCAAAAAGCGTCCTTCGGGGCTCCGGCCACATGGCCATCGGCATTGTGCTCCCACTGGAGGCTGAATGGCGTGTGTTCATTGTAGGGGCTCCAAGTCTGGCATTTTTGGATGTAATCCGCAGGCACCAACTGCTGGCCTTTCCACCGGCCTTTCTGTGCGAGGCAATAACCAAAGCGCATCGCATCCGTGGCATGAAGGGCTGTGCTGCCAGCGCCATTGGCATGAGGCATGACGAAGTCGCCTCGATGCAGGCAGTAATCCCAGGCACCCCAACCTTGAGGCTTGGCGAGGCGCTCATGAATGTAGTCCTTCAGCTCCATGCCGCTGACATTTCTCAGCACGATGCTGGCGATGTGAGGGGAAGGCGATGAATACGAATAACCCGCCCCAGGCGCGCACCAGAGCGGGACATTCAGCGATGAAGCGTCCAAGTCCTTGATGTTTTGACCGGGAACGGCCTTCAGTGGTTGCGGCTTGGGATTGCCCTTCACATAACCCGTGGGTGCCTGACCTTCGCCCCAATAACCACCGGTCATGCACAGCAGTTGTCCGAGGGTGATGTCAGCCTTGCGTGGATCATTCAAAGGAAAAGCCTGTGGTAGGTGTTTTTTAGTGAAGACCTTGGTATCGAGACCTTGGGGGATCTTGTCTTTGAATTCATTCAGCATGATGCCGCAGGCAATGCTGCAAAAGGCCTTGCCCGTGGAGGCCATGTCGGGATTGCAGTTGCGGCTGGCGCGTCCGAAGTAGCGCTCGAAGACCAGATAACCGTTGCGCACTACGACCAGTCCACCATTGCCCGTGGAGCGCTCAGTAATGGTGTAGGCAGGTTCCAGCTTGGATAAATCGACACCTGCAAGCTCACGAGCGGCCTTCTCCGTTTTAGCCTCACGCCAGCCGCCGTCGGCATCTGATGGTGGAAAATAGGTGTCCGCCGCAGGCAAGGCCAGGGGCAGCAGGAGAACAAAGTGAAGAAGGCGCGAGGTCATTCCAATCAGTAGAGCGATGCCAGCAAAAAGCGCAAGCCGCTGACGTGCGGCTTGCGCTTGAACCAAGGTCGGGAAGTGACTCAGAACCCAGGGATGCCGAGGCGCTGTGCGATGCGTTTGGGTCGCACGAGAGCCTCTTGCATACGGCTGGTTTCATCTTCTCCTCGGAGATCTTTGCAGGCCGGATGTGGCTCAGCCGCAGCGATGACTCCGAGATGTTTTAATGCATGAGCCGTGCTGTGTTTGTAAGCCGCAGCACTGCCTTTGGCATCGAGGCGGAAGACTTGATCTTCCATGGACTGGAAAGCTTCGAAAAGCTTGTAAACGCGTGTGTCAAAGCGACCCGTATCTGTGCTGAAACGCTTTCCTGCGGCTCCGTCATTCAGCCACATGTCCTTCGCCGCACAGATCAGCGGAGCCGCACTGCTGGCTGCGCCGATCAGCAAAGGTAGTCCGGTCTTGATGGCCGTGGCGATGCCAAAATCGTCACCACTGTGCGGCGCAAAGTCCAGTTTCAGGTCTTTGCACATCGCTGCCCAGTAAAGGCAATGCGGTTCATCCAGCGTGCTGATCTTGCCACCGACAAACTTCGGATGAGTCGCCAACTGATACAGCAACCAAGGTTCATATGGGGTCGCCCAAGGCACAAAGGATGGCTCCAAAGCGTGAACAATGCCTGGACGAATGAGCCACTCAGCGATCTCAAAGTAGCCGTCACGACGGCGCTCAGGATCGAGACTATTCAGCCACTTCGACGTCATGATCATGACCTCGCAGTTTTCGTGAGACTGTACGATGTCCAGTAGTGGGCGATAGCGCTCCGCCTTGAAACTGGTGTCCTGTTCGGCTCCGCGTGCCGTGATGCCAGCGATGAATTTCATTGCTGGGAAATCCGCGCGAAAACGCCGTAGCACTTCGGCATACATTTTATCATCGAGATCAAAGATGTAGCCTGTGTCCGCATTGAGCACTGGCACAAACTCCACGCCATAGTGATCTGCCGCCGCCGCCATCCAGCGGATGCTGGCCGCAAAGCTCTGCCAGTCAGGCTTCTGATCGCGAAACGTCAGCAGTACTGCCGAGCAGAGACGTGCCTTAGTCTGGTGATCTACCAGTGCCTCCTCGCTGGTCCAGGCCCATTCGGTTTCCTGCCAGGTCGTAGTTGGCTTCAGGTCTTGAGGTTGGTTGATGAGTGTTTTCATGCTTGGAGATCTTCGACGTTCAACCATTTGCGTTGTTCCCAGCTTTGCAGGCCGAGTTCGGCGAGTTGCACGCCTTTGGCACCTTCACGCAGCGTCCACGGGAAGGGCGCATCCACGGCGACGTGCTTCAAAAACGCCTCCCACTGGATTTTGAAGGCGTTGTCATAGGTCGTGGCATCCGGCACCTTCTGCCAGCCTTCGAAGAAGTTGATCGGCTGCTGGATGTCCGGGTTCCAGATCGGGCGTGGTGTCACACCCGCGCTTTGGACCCAGCAATCACGCAAACCTACGATCGCGCTGCCGTGCGTGCCATCGACCTGCATCGTTAGCAGGTCATCGCGGCGTACACGCACGGTCCAGGAACTGTTGAACTGGCAGATGACACCGCCTTCGCATTCAAAGGTCGCGTAGCAAGCATCGTCACTGGTGCAGGCGTATTCCTTGCCGCGTTCGTCGATGCGCTTCGGGAGGTGCGTGGCCCCCATGCAGCTCACCGCCTTCACTTTGCCAAACAGATTGTCGATCACATAACGCCAATGGCAGAGCATATCCACGATGATGCCGCCGCCGTCTTCCTTGCGGTAGTTCCACGACGGACGCTGCGCAGGCTGATCACCATCTTCACCCGTGAAGACCCAGTAGCCGAATTCACCGCGCACGCTGAGGATGCGGCCAAAGAAGCCCTGATCCTTCAGCAGCTTGAACTTGCGGATGCCGCTCAGCCAAAGTTTGTCCTGCACCACGCCGTTCTTTACGCCCGCATCTTCGCACACTTTAGCAAGGCGCAGCGCCTCCGCCGTTTCCACCGCCGTTGGTTTTTCGCAGTAGATGGCCTTTTTCGCCTTCACGGCCTTCTCAATGAAGCCCGCCCGTTGCAGCGTGCCGCTGGCATCGAAAAAGATCTCGTCATCGGGGTTCGCGAGCGCCGCATCGACATCCGTGGTGAAGCGCGTCACGCCCGTGCGTGCGGCGAGGGCGGCGAGCTTGTCGTGATTGCGCCCCGTGAGGATGGGATCGGGCATGATGACGAGGTCATCGCCCACTTTGAGGCCGCCCTGATCGCGGATCGCCTTGATGGAGCGGATGAGGTGCTGATTGGTGCCCATGCGTCCGGTGACGCCGTTCATGATGATGCCGATTCTGCGTGTTTTCATAGGGTGTGTTGGTTTTGGTGAGGTGGTGAGGGTTACTGAGGTTTCTTGATTCGCAGGACGCGATGATTGCGTGAATCGGCGATGTAGATGTCGCCGGTGCGTGGATGCGTGACGACGCCATGCGGTTCGCCGAGCAGGGCTTGCAGCGCCGGGCCGGGGACGCCTTCGCTGCCTTTAGCGCCGTTGCCGGCGAGGGTGACGAGCTTGCGCTCGGAGACGATGAACTTGCGGATGCGATGATTGCTCGCGTCAGCGATGAGGAGGTTGTCATCGCGGTCCGCCCAGAGGTGCTTGACACCTGCGAGTGGCGGGATCGCGGCGGGGTCTTCGAGGGTTTGCACTTTGCCATCGGGGCTTCTCATGCGCAGACCGAAGCGCGTGGGGATGAAGACGTTGCCCTTGGAGTCCACGGCATGGGCGCGACTGCCGCTTAGACCGGTGAGTGTGCTGATGAGGCCGGTGCGCAGGTCCACGACGCGAATGCCACTTTTGCCGTCGCCACTGATGCTGAGCTGGGTGCCGTCATGGTTGAAGGCGAGGCAGGCGATCCAGCCAAGCCCGGCAGCCACGGCAGCGCCGCCATCGCCGGAGACCTCCTTGTCGCCATTGCCAGCGAGCGTCGTGACGATGCCGGTCTGGGCATCAACGCGGCGCACGCGGTAGTGAAAGGTGTCGG
>CANHTV010000286.1 GCA_947463285.1 Verrucomicrobiaceae bacterium
AGATTCGAGATTTCATGAAGTGACATCGGAACGTGAGCGTCGTGCCTGTCTATCTCATGGAATGGTGAATACCTCGTGCTGTCGTCACACCACCAGCATCCGCAGCGTGGAGGCGGCGAAGGCATGGCGTAGTTCTTCGATGACGGCGGTTGGCTGGTCACGGAGGGAGGGTGGGAGACGTGTGCTGCCGGAAAGGAAGTAGCGCAGGGCGCTGAGGAAGATCTCCGGCTGGTCCTCGAGCTCTGCATCGAGAGTCGCGGGAAAAGCAGCATCCAGAATCTCCGCCGACTCATCCGTGATGACGGTCAGCTCCTGAGCCCAGCGCAAAACGGTCTCCAAAGGCGCGGGCTTGGGGTAACGTCGCTTCACCAGCGTGAGCAGATCTGCCCGAGTCGGCACATTCATGAGCAGGGCTAGGAAAAAGCGATGCTCAGGCGTGGCGATGCTGCTGCGCATGTTTTTGATCAAATCCCGACGCACACCTTCTTCCAGCGTCGTCTGCACTCCTTTAGCGAGCTGACCGTGGCGCTGGCGGAAGGTTTTGATAGCAGCCTCCCACTCGCCGCGATCCCGCAGCGCGGCCATGCTGTGCTGGAGGATGAAAAAGCCGCGCTCGAAATCGAGCGTGCCGAGCATTTCCATCACGATTTCGGCATAGGCGGGGTCATCGCTCTGCTCCATGACATCGAGCAGCTGCTTCCGTCGCATGGTGAGCGTGTCCGCGTGCATAGGATCCACCGCGACATGAGGCGGCAGGTAGTTGAACTGCGGGCCGGTGCCGGGGTCATTGTGCGTGCGCACGACGACGGTGACGGAAGGGCTGTCGAGATGGAAGAGGGAATGAATGCAGCCGGGCCCTGAAACGATGGGCGCGGTGCGGCCGGTTTCGAGCAGTTCGATCTGCTTCATGCGAACATCACCCACACGCAGATGCGGGGTGATGGAGCGGGCATTTTCAAAGGTGTAATGCGCGTGGATGCTGGAGCCATGCATGACATGAAACGCGCCGGAGAACTCATGCTGATGGATGTCCGTGGTGCCATCGAGCCAGAAGAGCAGCTGGATGTAGAAACGCGGATGCTCATAAGCAATCAGTTCCGGCTGACCAAAGCCGGACATGGACTGCAGCGGCTGCTCATCATTGAGCAGATACTCGCGCATCAACTCCAGTAATGAGACATGCTCACTCGGTGGTCGGGCTTCGAGCGCCTTGCGTGCGATGGTGGGGAATTTCTCCAGCGAGAAGTTTTCCTTTTTCCACAGGTCGAGCACCTGGCGTCCCAAGTCATTGAAGAATGCGTTCATCCCCTTCCCTGTGGCCCCATCTTGCCGCAGCAACAAGCTTGATCTCAAGCGCTAAGCCTTTGCCCTGAAATTGCTGGCTAACACTTTGAGTTTTTCCAGCTTGGGAAGCAAATCGCCTCCAGACACGGACTTCATCGATACAGCGCCTTGCGACTGCAATTCTTACAGGGTTGCCAGCGATCCTATGATGGAAACGGTCCTCTTATTCGGTAATGGTAGTCAGCCGTCTTCCCTCAAACGCCCATGTCCCCCCTCATCAATCGCCGCACCTGCCTCCGTGGCCTCGGAGCCTCGCTGGGGCTTCCTTTGCTCGAAACCATGGGCTGGGCGGATGCAGCGAAAGGTAAAACGAGCTACAAGCCACCCGTGCGGCTCGGGTTCATGTATATGCCGCATGGGGTGATCATGGATCAGTTCTGGCCGAAGACACCAGAGGGCTTTCTGAAGTCGCCGCCGCCCGCGCTGGAGTCGCTGCGACCGATTTTGAACCAGTGCCTCATGGTGAAAGGCATCTCGGGTGTATCGATTTCGCCTTTCAACGGGGCACCTCATGCGCTGGAGCTTTCGACGTGGCTCACGGCATCACTGCCGGATGCGGCGAAGCGCAACCAGATCCACATCGCCATCTCTGCGGACCAGATTTTCGCAAACTACTATGGCGCACTCACCGCGCTGCCCTCGCTGGAACTCGCCACGATGCCGCAGACGCACAAGGAGAACCAGGAAGGGCTCAATGAAGGCTACTACTCGCATTGTAGCTTCCGCTCGCCCACGCAGGCGATGCCGGCGGAAATCAATCCACGCAGTGTTTTGAACCGCTTGTTCGGCAAAACTGGCCAGGGCAGCCAAACAAGCACTACCGACCCGCTCGACCGCCAGATGCTCGACCTCGTCATTGGTGGCGCGAAGGACCTGCGGCGCACCTTGCCGCACGGCGACCAGCAGAAGCTCGATGAATACCTCGACAGCGTGCGCTCCGTCGAGCGACGCATCGCGGCCATCGAGTATCGGCAAAAAGAAGCCGCGCTGGAAAAAGCCGGTGTCAGCAGCAGCAAGCGCATGGCCAGTGACTCACCGCCCATCGAAGTGAAGATTCCGGAGGGCGACAAACGCAGCGAATACATGCAGGTCATGTGTGATCTCACCGTGCTCGCCTTCCAAACGGACACCACACGCGTGAGCACCTACATCGGCTCAACGCCGAATGGTGTGTCGTATCCCGAACTCGGCTTCAGCGACACGCACCACGGTCCCACGCATCACAACAACGAGGCCGAAAAGGTCCGCAAAGTCGCCGCCATCACGAAGTTCAACATCGACCAGTTCGCCTACATGGTGAAAAAGATGGCCTCCCTCCGCGAAGGCGACGGCACGCTGCTCGACAACTGCCTCATGATGTGGGGCAGCGGCCTTGAGGACGGTAACAAGCACACTCGGGAGAATCTCCCCTTCATCATTGCTGGCAAAGGCGGCGGATCGGTCAATACAGGCCGTTTCATCGACAACGTGAAGGGCAATCAGGGCGATCTTCTCACCTCCTTGCTAGCCTGTAGTGGCGTGCCTCTCGATCGCCCGATTGGCATCGCGACGAAGGAGATCAAGGAGATGATGAGGGTGTGAATAGGGTTGAAGGCAATAGTAGCCCTCAAGCGAACAAGATAGGCAGCAGGTCGGCCTGAGATGAGCTCGTTATCAACCACATGAAACTTTGCTATCAAGTCGCAGCCTGCTGGGGGCTGATTTCTTGCGCGTTGGTTGGCGAAGAAACCACTGCCGCTTACGAGCCTATGCAGTTTTTCCGCTCCCAGATCCAGCCCATCCTTGAGCGCCGTTGCTATGACTGCCACTCGCATGAGCATGATGGTGAAGGTGAACTCTTCCTTGATTCAAAGATGGGCTGGCAAACAGGCGGCGAGAATGGTCCAGTGGTGAAGCCTGGAGATTTAAAAAACAGTCCGCTCATTCAAGCCGTCCGTCATCTCGACTCCGACAGCGCCATGCCGCCGAAGAAAAAACTCCCGCCAGTGGAGATCGCGATGCTGGAGACCTGGGTGTTACTTGGAGCACCAGATCCGCGAAGTGCTTTGCCGAAGCGGAATCCGCGCGAATGAGTCAACGGGTTCCGTATTAGGACAGTTGCAGGTCGCCGCCCTCACAAAGTTCGGCTTTACCAAAGGTTTTGAGACCTGTGTGCCCCATGGCATGAGCGATGGAGAGCCACAGGCGGTTATGGGCAGCCTTATCAAATTTTAAGGAACGCCCCATTTTAAAACCAAAGCCGCCGCCTACCATGACATAAGGGATGTTATCAAGAGTATGACTGTTGCCTTTACCGAGTTCATTGGTCCAGACCAGCAAAGTGTTATCCAGCATGGAGCCCTCTCCTGTCGCCTCGGGGGTTTCACTTAAGCGCTTGGCTAGATAAGCGAACTCTCCCGCGAACCAGGTGTTGATTTTCATCAGCTTTTCGTAGCTGTCTTTTTTATCGTCAGGATCGTGGGAGAGGCTGTGATGACCTTCTTCAATGCCAAGCCAGCGCATCTGCGCCATGCCCACACTGCGCATGTATTGCAAGGTGGCGACTCTGGCCATGTCATTGGCGAGGCTATTGACCAGGAGATCAATCTGTACGCGACTGATTTCAGGAGTGTTGTCGTTCACCAGCTCGATGCTCGGATCAATCTGGGGCACTGGGTGCGCCAGCTTTCCCTGCTTGTCGGCCTCAGCCAGATCCTGCTCCAAACCACGAACAAGAGTCATGTGCTGATCCAAGAGCGCTTTATCTCGCGCACTGAGTTTGGAAGAAACGCGTTTCAGATCGTTTCTCACATCATCCAGGATGCTGACGAGGCTTTCTTTGTCTTTCATCCGCCCGTAGAGCTTCCCCAGCATCTGATGGGGATCATCAATCGGTGCGATGGGCTGATTCGGGCCTGCATAGCTCATCCGTGTCCAAGGATCCGCTCGATCCGGCACAGCGACACCAAACTCAAGCGAGCCGAATCGCGTCTTGGTCTCTGCGCGGCTCTGGAGAAAGTTTTTGATCTCCTGATCAATCGAAATGCTACTGGCCCAGCCAGCCGGATTTCCTCCGCCGCCCATGATATTTCCCTTCAGCAGTTCATCACAGGTCAGCAGGCAGCTCATGCCACGCATGTGGCTGTCGCCATCACCGCGCACTTTATTGGCGATGCCATGCAAAATTAGCATCTTGTCTTTAAACGACTCCAGAGGCTTGAGGATGGATTTGAAGCTGAAATCCGCCCCCTGCTGGTCCGGCCAAAACTCATTCGGCAGCGTGCCATTCGGCGAAAACATGATGATCAAACGCTGCTTTTTCTTGCTTGTCACGGCACCTGTTAAGCTGGGTAATCCAGCCAAGAATGGCAGGGCACTGGCTGAAATGCCAAGGTCACGAAGAAACTGACGACGATGAAGATGCTTCATAAAGGGGGGATAGTGCTACGACCTGACAGAATGCTTCTTGCAGCCTTGTCTTACAGGCTGCCAGCTCTTCAGGCATTACGCTCTGACACGTGATAAGAGATAAGCAATCCTGCGCCTCAGGAAATCTTCAGTTCCAAGAACGTGATCATTGACGGATTTCCCACCGGGGTGAACTGCCCGGTGAACTCCAGCCTGCCCGTTTTGGCATCGACCCGAAAAGTTGTGACATGATCGGCGCGCTGATTGCAGCAGTATAAAAAAGCACCGCTGGGATCAAAACCAAAACTGCGCGGATAGTTCCCACGCGTCCATTCATCAGCTACAAAACTCAAGGTGCCTTCCTCAGCGATGGCAAAGGTGGCGATGCTGTCGTGCAAACGATTCCCGGCATACACAAAGCGTCCATCAGCTGAAACTAGGATCTCCGAGCAGAAATTACTGCCTTTGTAGCCGGGAGGCAGGCTGGAAAGGGTCTGCCGCTCCTTCAGCGTGCCCTTGGCAGCATCGTAATCAAAAAGCGCCAGCGTAGAGCCTTCCTCCTGGA
>CANHTV010000287.1 GCA_947463285.1 Verrucomicrobiaceae bacterium
GCTGCTGTCCATCGCGAAAGTATCGCCAACTTTGAAAGGCTCATCTTTGATCGTGAGACCTGGAAGTATGATTTCCACATCGACATCTTCCAATTCAGCTGAACGCGCACGCACCACCCAACCCGAAGTGACGACATCTTGTGCCGTCAACATGCGAAGACTGAGCACCTGATAATTGCCCAAAAGATAGATAGGCTGTTGGTGTTTGTAGTTGCGGATGAAAGAGCGTTTCAATAGGTCATTTTTGACCGTCATCTGCTCGCTGGAGTAAGGAAAAAACTCTGTCAGTAGGTCTCTGGCTGTAAATTTTTTGCCGTTTGGCACCGAAAATGTAGTCCAGGGGCGTAGGGGCTCAAGTTTGTGGAACTTGGCCAACATACGGTAATTGAAGGGCTTCTCAGGATGAGAGAAAACCATTATACTGAAGAACCAGCAAAAAGTTGCGGCCCCCATCAGTAAGGTGATCAAGATAGTCCACCAGAAGATACCTCCACCGGCTTCCTTTTTTTTGGAAAAGCTGCCTCCTCCGTAAGAACGGTATTCATTTCCATCGCTCAAAAATCGAACATGCATGGCATTAAGGAGAAAATTATTAGATTTATAAAATCAATCTTTATTAAATTTACTAACTGAGGAGTAAAAGGAAAGATTTTTTTGTGAATAAGTTGGAATAATTCATTGTTTTTCAGTCAGCTAAGCGGTCCTAGGCTCGAATGAAGTCCCACAGCCACAATTTCTAGCGGCATTGGGATTTTCGACACGAAAACCTGAATCATTTAAGGCATCTACATAATCAATCCTGCTATCTTTTAAAAAGACTGCACTTTCAGGGTCAATTATAAGCGAAACACCTAAGTGATTGTAGATTTGATCTTGGTCGGAGGGTTGGTCCACCTTCATGGTGTACTGCCAACCTGCGCACCCACCCTTTTCGACCAAAATGCGTAATCCACAGCCATCCGCAGCATTTTGTTCTCGCAAAAGTTTTTGGAGATGGATGGCTGCATTATCGGTGAGTGAGATCATCGCTGATGTGGCGTGAGAGGAAATTGTGATGACTGCCCTTTTCACAGGCGCTTATCACATGCAAGGATTACGCTTGCACTTGTTTAACTTTTTTCATCGTTATGTCGAAAATACGCATTCTCTCTGACGCTCTCGCCAGTCAAGTGGCGGCCGGTGAGGTCGTGGAGAGGCCTGCTGCTGTTATCCGCGAGTTGGTCGAAAATAGTCTCGATGCCAAAGCCACGCATGTGACAGTGGAAGTGCAGCGCGGTGGAACGGCGATGATCCGAATCACGGATGATGGAGTAGGCATGGATCGGGAGGATGCTCTTTTGTGTATCGAACGGCATGCGACCAGCAAGATCCGTTCCAAGGAGGATCTTGCTGCTGTAAGAACCTTCGGTTTCCGTGGTGAAGCGCTTCCCAGCATCGCCAGTGTGTCTCGCTTTCGCCTCGCCACGCGTGAGCGCGAGTCTTTGAGTGGCACAGAGATCGAAATCACGGGGGGGAAATTGTCTGGCGTAAAGGATCATGGTGGTTCAGGTGGCACGGTCATCGAGGTGCGTTCGCTGTTTTTTAATGTGCCAGCACGGCGAAAGTTCCTGCGCACTGAGGCTACGGAATATGCCCACATCGAGCAGCAGTTTCGCACTCATGCCATCGCCAATCCGCAGGTGACATTCACGCTCATCCGTGATGGTGGGGTGGCGTTTCATCTGCCAGGCACTCAAGCGGTGCTTGACCGGGTTCGCGGGCTTTCGGGGGATGATTTGGCCAAGCGTTTGATCCAAGTCGAGCGGATTGAAACCCAGGGCATCGCTGTCTGGGGTTTTATCGGTGGGCCTGGTGTGAGTCGGTCGAGCAGGCAGCAGCAGTTGACGTTTTTAAACGGGCGTCCAATTGAAAGTCAGCCGATTAATTATGGCCTGCGCGAGGGGTTTCATACGACGCTGATGAAGGGGCAGTATCCCGTGACTTTTTTGTTTTTGGAAATGGATGCCGAGGCCTTTGACGTAAATGTGCATCCAGCGAAAAAGGAGGTCCGTTTTCACGACGGTTTCGCCGTGCGCGAGGCTGTAGCAAAAGCGGTTAGGTGTGCCTTGGAGGCAGCGGGCAAGTTGCCTGATGGACATCCATCAACCACGCCTCGCAGCATGGCTCAAGCTCTGCAATTAAGGCCTGAAGTCGTGCTGCCTTCAGTTCCGCAGCAGCAGGCTTTCACCATGCCGGTGACGCCTAGTAGCCGCCCTTCGATCACAGCGGCACCGATGTTTGAGATGCGTCGCCCGCTGTCAGCAAAAGCGGACGAGTCCGCCGTCGCGAAGTCGGTTAATCATACGATAGAACAAGATGTGCCGGCTTCTTCATCACCCGCGTCGGTGACGGTGGCTGCTCCCGCACCTGCCCAGCCAGTGGTAAAGCCTGCCCCCCCCCAGTTTCGCATCATCGGCGTGCTGCATCGTCTCTATGTGCTGATGGAAAGTGCGGAGGGCCTTGTCTTGATGGATCAGCACGCGGCTCATGAACGTGTGAATTTTGAGAAGATGCGCCGAGCCATGGAGCTGGGCGGGGTGCCTTCGCAGCGCTTGCTGATGCCGCTGATGTTGCAGACCAGTCCGCGTGATGGCGATATTTTGAAGCGTCATCTGGACTCGCTCGCCAAGCTTGGCATCGAAGCCGAACCTTTCGGCCCGAACACTTTCAAGATCGAAGCCTTACCGACTTTCTTGAAGACGGAAGATCCTTTAGCTTGGCTGGATCAGGTTATTGAGGAACTGCAAAGTTTAAGCTCAAAGAGTTCTTCGCTGAGGCTTGGTGAGGACATGATCGCGACCACGGTATGTCGGCATTCGGTGAAAGCCAATGACCGACTTTCCATGCCTGAGATCGAGGCGCTGCTGGCTGATCTGTTTGCTTGTGAGATGCCATACTGCTGCCCACATGGACGCCCGACACTTATTCAAATGTCGATGAACGAACTTGAAAAAAAGTTTGGGCGACTAGCTCCCTGATCTCGTTTAATGCAGCTGAGCCAGATGCTCACGGAGCGCTGCTCCGATCTCAGGATGCTGGAGGCCGAAGTGGACGTTGGCTTTGATAAAATCGAGCTTGTTGCCGATGTCGTGGCGCTGGCCTTCATAGCGCAGTCCATGCAGGGCTTCTTCCTGCATGAGTGAGGCCATGGCATCCGTCAGTTGCAGCTCGCCCCCCTTACCTTTGGGCGTTTTTTCCAGGTGCGCAAAGATGGCGGGTGACAAGACATAACGGGCGCTGACCGCTAGGCGTGATGGAGTCGCCTCGGGCTTGGGCTTTTCAATGAATTGGTCAGCCCGAATCAAGCCTGGGGCGATCTCTGTGCCGCCGAGGATGCCGTAGCGGCTGACTTTTTCGAGCGGCACTTCCTGGAGAGCCACAGCTGAGCCGCCATGCTTCTCAACCACATCTGCCAGCTGGCGCGTGACCGGGCGTGAGCTGTCTTCCGTTGTAACGACGGTGTCGCCAAGCAGTACGGCAAACGGTTCGTCGCCCACATGATCTCGGGCATAAAGGATGGCATCTCCCAAGCCCCCCATTTTAGGTTGCCAGATGAAGTGGATGCGTGCCATGGACTGCATCTGCCGCAGTTGGGCTAGGTCATCGGCGCGGCCCTTGGCTTCGAGCTCGGTCTCGAGATCAAAAGCAGGGTGGAAATGCTCCTCAATGGCGCGTTTGCTTCGGCTGATGACGATGAGGATGTCGGTGATTCCTGAAGCAACTGCTTCTTCGACGACGTACTGGATGACTGGCTTGTCAACCAGTGGCAGCATCTCCTTCGGCACAGCCTTGGAGATGGGGAGGAAACGAGTGCCGTAACCGGCGGCGGGAATGACTGCTTTGCGGACTTTGGACATGGTCAGAAGACACATAATGTCAACCTATGCGCCCGAGTGCACAAGGCTAAGACTGCATTTCCTTCATTGTCACCATGCGCTGCTTCTCCACGTCCCAGGCCTTCAAGCGCAGGCAGCGCCAGATGTCGAGGGGATTGAGCGAGGTGACTTTTGGCCTTTGCAGCTCAGGCAGTTCACTCAGGGCTTCTGGCAGACGATAAAAGGGAATGCGTGCATTCAGATGATGAATGTGATGGTAGCCGATGTTGGCGCTGAACCAAGCCATGATCGGACCTGTTTTCATGTAGCTGGACGATTCAAGTGCGGCCTTCTCATAGGTCCAACCCATCTTATCGTAGAACGACACGCCCGGGAAATTATGCTGAGCATAGAACAGGTAGGAGCCGATGGCATAGGTCATGAGGCATGGCAGAAAGAGAGTGATGAGCCAGGCCTGCCAGCCGAAATAAACCACCAAAGCCGTGCTGATGGCGATGTGGATGAGAAGGGAAATCAGGCAATCCCAATGCTGTTTGGGCTTGGTGACAAAAGGCTTCAGGCACATGCCATGAAGGAAGACGAAGATGTAACCGAAGAGGATCGTCAAAGGATGGCGCGTGAAGAGGTAGATGAAACGAGCCGAGCGGGAGGCCTTCAGGAAATGGGTCTTCGTCATGATCGGAAAAGAGCCGATATGGGAGCCTTTGATCTTTGAGTTGTGGTTGTGATGATGATTGTGCGAGCTGCGCCAGATGCTGCTGGGGCTGATGGCCAAGATGCCAAAGATCTGCATGTACCACTCAGCCAGTTTGGATCTGGGCAAGATGGCATGATGCTGCTGGTCATGGTAGATCACAAAAAAGCGCAGTAGCAGCAGGCCGGAAAGCACGCTGCAAGCCAGCTTCATCCACAGCTGGGTGAGCAAGAGGGAACCTGTAAAAGCTCCGATCAGCAAAACGCTTGTGGATAAGATGCACCACCAACTTTTGAGAGTGCTGTCAACGGTGTAGGGTTTTGTTGCCAAGATGAGCTCTACGCCACTCCTGCTACCACCACCAGATTTGATTGAGTCGGCGTCAGCCGGTCCATTTGTCATGAGTACGTCAGACAACCCAGTTTTCAGGGTTCGGCAAGTTTTGATTCTGCCACATTGTAAAATGAATGCTGCCATCTCGGTTGAGCTTAAGCCCAGTAGGCTCTAATGCCTGAAGGTAATGACTCGCCCTCTACATTTGCCTGAACTTCTCTCTCCCGCTGGTAACTGGGACTGTGCCCGTGCGGCGGTCGCCAATGGAGCGGATGCCATCTTTTTTGGACTGCCGAAGTTTAATGCGCGCATGAGGGCGGATAATTTTACTTCTGATGATCTACCAGAGCTGA